>WFMX01000193.1 GCA_015488875.1 Campylobacterota bacterium
GGTGAAGAGGGAGGATACTACATATACAACTATGTAGAGTTGATGGATACCCTCAAAAGCAAGGGATTTGAGACGAACATATCATCAAATGCATTGCATTATCTAGGCATAGAGGAGGACGGCAACATAGATGGAGAAAAGTCGCACTCTCACCTCACTTCGCTCATCAAGCCAGAGGGGGCAGATGGGGTCAAGTCATATCTCAGAGAGTTACGAAAAGGCAGATCATTCCCTTTTGTTGACAATAAGGTCAATACCGCATGGAGTGGTATGATGATCAAAGCACTCTTTAGAGCGAGCAGAGTCGACAAGAGTTATATCCCTATGGCGGAAAAACGACTAAAAGCTCTACTCTCACATCTCTCAAAAGGCGACAATCTATATCACCAAACTATAGATGGCAAATCTCCTACACAGGCAGGCATACTAGAGGATTATGCATTTGTGATAGATGCCCTCATAGAGGCTCATCAAGTGACACTAGATGAGAAGTATCTACTCCAAGCCAATATCTTCGCCCAAAAAGCCATCAAGCTATTTTATCGTGACAATAGATGGTATCTAAGTGGTGATGAGATAGATACTCTAGCAGATGTCTACGACTCACTATACACTTCGCCACTCAGTATGATGCTTCACAATCTCTCAATATTGGCACTACTCGAAGACGATATGATTTTGAGTGATATAGTAGATAGGTCTTTGGATAGGTATGGCAAAGTACTCAACAACGCTCCATCTTATGCACCCAAGCTCATGAGTACCCTACTGCTTCATAAAGTGGGTGGATTGGTCATAAAAAGCAGTCGAGAAAATTTAGAAAAATATAGCAAAAAGATATCAAAGATAAAATACCCCTTTATATATAGAAAAGTCCAGAAAGAGAACGATTACTTAGCATGTAAGATAGGTAGTTGTTTTGCATATAGCGACCATATAGATGGACTTATATCAAAGCTAGAGAGCCAGAAGTAGACCCCATCTTCGTTACACAAATCATTATCACCAGACCTAGCCTGTCGAAAAAGCACTATAGATTTGCCCCATCTATTTCCACTGTAAGGGTAGAATAGCTATGATTATAACACTTAGGAGCTACCCGATGAATGAGATTTATTCGATGAAATCGAATGACGAACTCCTAGGGTATATAGCTCAAAAGAGCTTCTAAAAGTAGATGCTTTTGTAGTCTCAGCTTTAAATGATAAAATGTAACTATTATATTTACGACAAGGATATCATTTGCTACCAAAAAAGATACTACTCATACTGCTCTCTACTGTGGCACTCTACTCCACTGCTTCCATAAGCCCATACTTCTCAAAAACATCTGGGAAGTATTATAAGGGTGGTGTAGACAATAAGATTATAAATGATATAGCGAATGCCTCCTCATCCATAGATATGGCTATGTACTATCTCACCAACCGACATATCACCAAAGCCCTTATAAAGGCACACTACGACGGAGTAAAGGTGAGAGTAGTCACAGACGACAAAAAGATAAAAACCAGCAGATATAGAGAACTCATCCGTGCCAATATAGAAGTCATGAGCGACAACGACCCAAAGGCACTGATGCACAATAAGATACTCATCGTAGACCAACATATAGTATGGATAGGCTCTGGCAACTACACCGTATATTCGTTTTATCGTAACTACGATAACTATTTGCGGATAGATGATAAGGGTATAGCCAAGTATTATAAAGAGAAATTTGTCAAACTATACAATAACGATACCAAACCCACAGAGCCATACCTCAGCAAAAATATAGAGATATACTTCGCACCAGATAGTGATATAGAGAAGAGGCTTTTGGCTAGAATCCACCATGCCAAACACTCTATCTACTTTCTAGCATACGCCTTTACCAACCAAAAGATAGCCGAGGCATTGGCAGATGCTCACCATAGAGGCATAGAAGTCAAGGGAGTATTTGACAAAGCACAAGACAGATATCAAAAATACTCTCGGTACAAATGGCTCAAATCCAAAGGTCTATCAGTCAAGTATGATAAAAACAGATTTAAACTGCATGATAAAGTAATCATCATAGATGAAAAGGTAGTGGTGACAGGGTCGTATAATTATACCCACAAAGCCAACAGAACAAATGCTGAAAATATAATGGTCATAAAGAGCAAAGCTGTAGCCAAAAGCTATCTAAATGAGTTTGAAAAAATATATTATATGGGAGAGAAATAGGTGTTTTATTTGACAGAGGAGTTCTTTTCTATACAAGGTGAGGGCAAATACGCTGGTGTACCATCATACTTTTTGAGGACAGGAGAGTGCAATCTATCTTGTCCTGGATTTGGAGCTAAATATATAGTAGATGGTATAGAAAAAGATGGTTGCGATACATATTTCGCAGTAGACAAAGGCTTCAAGAGGGCGTGGAAAAAGATAGATGACGCAGAGAGTTTCACTAAGCATCTCAAAGAGAAGTTTGACGAGATAGGATATTTGCCCCACATAGTCATCACAGGTGGCGAACCACTACTCTACCATAGAGACGATACACTCTATGCCATCGTCGACAACTTGGTCAATTTTGGCTTGGATATCACATTTGAGACCAACGGAACTATAGAGATAGATTTTGAGGATTACCCTGCATACAGAGAGACGATATTTGCACTATCTATCAAGCTAACAAATTCAGGTGAAGAGGGGTCAAAGAGGATAAAACCTAAGGCAATTGCAAACATAGTCAATCACTCAAAAGATAGCTTTTTCAAATTTACCATAGATAGCAAATTGGTGAACTCTACTGCCATAGATGAGATCTCAGATATCACCTCACCACACAAAGGAAGCACCATATACTGTATGCCTGTTGGCGAGAGCAGAGACACTATATGGCGTAACGACAAGTCTGTTTTTGAGTTTTGTATGAAGTATGGATTTTTCTATAGCGATAGACTCCACATCAGAGTCTTTGATACTACACAAGGAGTGTAGAGCAAATCGTTATCATTAGAACCTAGGCTGTCGAAAAACACCCAAATAAGCTCATATCTCATTCCTTATTTTTGGATGGTAAAAATGGTATGGGTCTAACAATTAGGGGATATTGGTTTCATTCGCTTCGCTCACGAAACCAATGTTCCCCAACTAAAGCCATCGTCTCCGATTGATTTTACAAGATATTCATTTGCTTCTCAAATCTATAGATTTGTCAAACTCTATGTTGTATTTCTTGAGTATCTCATCATGTTTGGAGAGTGCCTCTTCTCTGTTGATGGCTACTTCGGCTCCGTCTTTGTCCTCTAGTATGATATATTTACCATTAGACTCTTGAATCATCTTGTAGAATGTATCGAAGTTGTCGAACTTTTTGCCATTTACCTTATCTATGGGCCAGAACGAAAAGCTATAGTTGCCCCTGTTGATATCTGATGCGAGTACTTTGAGTAGGACTACTACCTCCTTCTTCTCCTCTTTTGGCCACTGTGTAGCAAAGTAGCTAAGTATTAGCTTGTTTCTATTGCTTCGCCTGAGTAGGTTTCGGCTGAGTGGCGAAAAGAGATAGCCACCATATATGAAATATCTAGGCATTTTGTCATACTCCGTAGTCTTGACAAGGAGCAGGTCATCAGCTGTATGATCAAGTGTAGCTTTTACCTTGATGGGTTTTTTGTCTCGAATGACATCTAGCTCTATTTTCTCTCCTAGTTGATGCTGATCTGTAAAATAGTGATATGATGTGTATTCGTGATTTCGGAACTCTACTGTATTGTCATCTTCTATATTGTGACCATCTATGGCGGTGATGATGTCCCCTTTTTTTATGAGCCCTTTCAAGGAAGTATTGTAGACTAGGTTTGCTACTATTATGCCTGTAGTATTTTCATCTAAGTTGTAATAAGATTTTATGGTAGGGTTTTCCATCTTTTGTGTGGTCAATCCAAGGTCGGCAAAACCATCATATTTGCCATCTTTGATATCTGTCAAAAAGTGTTTTATCATATTGACTGGTACTAGGTATCCTATATTTTGTGATCTAGTAAGCCCCTGCATCGCTATACCTACTATCTTTCCATCAGATAATGCTGGTCCGCCACTATTGCCTGGATTTACTGCAGCATCTACTTGTATAGCTAAGAATGATTCTCCACTATGTGCATATCTGTGATGCTCTATACGCGATACTATGCCTGTGGTGGCGGATAGCGTCTTGCCTCCCATCGGAAAACCATACACTACCACTTTCTGCTCTATACTTGGTAACACTCCCAATTTCAGTGGCTTGACACCTTTAAAAAATCTCTTATCTTTTACCTCTAATAGTGCCATATCTGCTTGGTGAGATACGCTGACTACCTTAGCTATATATCTCTTCCTCTCCCCATACCTTTGCACTTCTATGAATGTATTGTTGGCTACTACATGGGCATTGGTCAATATGCGATTGCCAGATATGATAGCACCTGATCCACTAGATCTCTGTATGGAGCTACCCCAAGGCTCTAAGTAGTTTGGTATCTTTGCCACTGTATATATCTTGACAATCGCCTGTTTTGTGATATCTTCACTACTGCTATTCTTTGCTATAAGCTGTAGTGATATGATCAATATAAGTATAATATAACGCATCATCTCTCCTTTATGAATTTTTCTGCATCTATGCACTCTATCTGCACTCTGCTAGCCTCTGCCGACATGAGACCCATGCCGTTGGTTCTCAATAGATTTTTGTCACTATCGTAGACTTTGGCAGTGGCTACTCCGCAACTAGGGCTACGATCTTTACCTATATATAGATCTACCCCTCTATGTCTTTCAAAAAACTCTTTTGCGTAAGTTCTTATCTCTTCGGATAGATCCTTGCCTGTCTCATTGGATATAGCTGATATCTCTCCATCTCTCTCGATGAGATCCATAGTCGGACGAGGTGAGCCAAAAGCATGATCTTCAGGGCAAAATGGTATCAATTCGCTATCTTTCAACTCTTCCAAGACTTCTCTATTGAAATTGTCTGTAGCATCATATCTACACTTTGTACCTGTGAGGCATGCTGATATGGCTACTCTCTTCATATTTTCACTCCATTCAATATCTGCTGAGTAGCACTATCTATCATCTCATATACATAACTCGCCTTCTCTGGATAGTAGTATAGGTCTGCTACGCTTTCTCCACCATAGCCAAAATCACCCAACTTTACTAAGTTTTTGACACCCAATCGCTCAAGCTCTATGAGGTTACTTTCGTCCATTGCTACCACCATATCAAAATCTTTTAGATCAAAATGGCTAATATGTTTTGATACCTGCCTAGATATATCTATGCCATGCTCTTTGGCAATCTTTTGCGATACTTCACATGGTGACTCGCCATTATGATATGTAGACAGCCCAGCAGACTCTATGGTCATATTGAGATCCAATCTCTTTGCACTCTCTTTGGCTATCCCCTCTGCAAGTGAAGAGCGACATATATTTCCCAAACATATAAATATGATAGAGTTCAATCAATACTCCTTGCGTACAATAATTTGATAATACTACCGTACAATATATATATTGCCGATAATAGCAACAAAGAAGAGCGTATAATCGGCAGTTAATATTTTTTTGATATAATCAACAATATAATGAGTTTTACAAAAACACTACTGTATTAAAGGAAGATGATGAAAAAACCTACCCCTATAGATGAAGAGATAGTGCTAGACCCAAAGAGATATATAGTCAGTGAGACTGATGAAAAAGGCAAGATAACTTTCTGCAATGACTACTTCATAGAAGTGAGTGGATACACTCAAGAGGAGCTTATAGGAAAACCTCACTCTATAGTACGACATCCTGATATGCCAAAGGTGGTGTTCAAGCTACTATGGGAGACTATATCACAAGGCAAAAACATCAATGCCGTAGTCAAAAATCTAGCAAAAGATGGTAGATACTACTGGATATTTACAGAGTTTGAGTCACGAAGAGATACAGATACAGGCAAAATCATAGGGTATCATGCCGCAAGAAAAAGCATATCCAAACATGTACTAGAGGTCGTAGCTCAACTCTACGCCAAACTACTAGAGATGGAGCAGACAGAGAGTGTAGAATCATCAGAAGCGTTTCTGCATAGATATCTCAAATCAGAGGGTGATGATATCACTTTCGCGAATCTGATGGAGAATATACATAGGCTATATTAGAAGTCTCCCAAAAACAATTTTACACATCTCACTTCTTTTTGCTCCTAGTAGAACTATCCCAATCGTCACATAGAACTACTATGTCCTTTTTGGGACAATCTAGTTAGAAACAAAATTACTTAGTCGATGATGTTACGCATTTTATACAAATATGTCACTATTTATCCTAGTATTGGAAGTGTGGCTTTAGCCTCACCGCTCTTTTGTGCAATAAGTCATCCATGCCAATAAATAAAAAACTCCCCTATGACAATTCACTGACAATGTGTAGCTAAGATTGTAACAGCAAAACATATAGGATTGCCCTTGTGTTTTAGTTTGATACAATATTAGGAAAATTTATGAACAAAATATATCTATTGCTATTTATCCTCACTTTCACAGCTACCCAAAGTATGGCAAAACAGCACACAAATAGTAAAAGCATAGTGTTGGTGCAGTATACATTGAAAGCCAACGATACACTACAGATACTGGCAAAAAGGTACAATACAACAACTTCGAAAATAGTGAGAATCAACAAACTAGACAGAAGTAAAAGACTCCATCTAGGACAAGTAATGAAAATACCTACTAGTATATATAGATATAGAGAATTATCTAGCACTCATATCAAAAAAAGCGTAGTCAAGGTTGATAAAATAACTAGCAAAACCACAAAGATAAAACCACAAACAGTAACCCACGAAGATTCTCACATCACCAAAAGAGAAGACTCACCTTACAATATACCACTACAAATCAACGCTATGGTATCAAAGATCAATCCTATAGATAGGATAGGTGCAAGTAAATTATTCAAGCCGAGTCACAAGATTCTCTTGGTGGAGAGTAGTAGTTTGGTCAAAAAAAGTAAAGAAAAGAACCCAAGAGAAATAGTTTCAAACAAGAATATAGTAGTGAAGTTTAGTAAGTGGTCAGAGGCACATCCAATCTTGTATACAAAGAGCAGTAGAGA
>WFMX01000194.1 GCA_015488875.1 Campylobacterota bacterium
GCCATCTACAAAGTAGTCATATACACTATCTTTGAACTCTGATGAGAGATCCAAGAAGTGTACTTTGATAGCCAGATACGCCCCTACTCTCTCTGCTTTGGCGAAGTTGACTTCATGATACCCCTCTTTTTCGTGGAGCTTCATGTAGACACCCTCCACCTCATATCCATCTCTCTGCAACAAAATAGCTGTCAGCGTCGAATCAACACCACCACTCAATCCTACCAATACTCTCTTCTTCATCTCACTATCTCCTCTATCTCTAGTGCCATCTCTCCATCTATCTGTACCAAAAATGCTCTAGCCAACAACTTATCATCATCCATATATAATGAAGCATCGAACTTCTCATCGGTCTCTAATTTCACTATTTTGTCCCTATCGTATTTATCTCTCTCTATTGTACCTAAATGTACTTTTACTATACGATAACTCTTTCTATCTGATCGATCTACTCTCTCCATAGATAGATCTTCTATCAATACAGATCTTCTATCTTGGTATATGCCATAAATACCTTGTGCCAACACATGGCTGTCATCCGCTATCTCCACCTTAAGCTCTCTGGAGTTTAGTGGTAGTATGTCACCTTTCGACAGAGTATTGAGATGTTTCTTTTTTATCTGTAGAGATGGCAGATAGACATCTAGGCGTGGCGATATCTGCTGACTCCCCATCATCTCTATGAGTCTCTTCATCTGAGTATCAGGCATCCAAATCACCTATGAATTTTTGCAATATATACTCTCTATCAGCCACCAACAAATCATCTGGAACCTCTTGACCTATACTGAAGTAGCTTAGTGGTATAGAGTGGAGTAGTAAAAAACTTAATATATCACCCAAATGTTTGGTCTCATCCATTTTGCTAAGTATCAGAGAGTCGATATCCAAAAATGAGAATGTTTGGTATATATCCTTTGCATCTTCGAGCTTGACTGTCGCTGATATGACTAGGTTGACCTCTATCTTGATCTCGCCATTGGAGTTTAGATACTCTACGGTCTTTATCAGCTTTTCTGTGTCGAAAGGTGACATACCTGCTGTGTCTATCAGTAGTATATCATACCCCATGACCCTAGCTAGTATCTCTTCGAGCTCTATCACTCCATTGGCTTGGAAATGCTCTAGCTTCATGATATCAGCAAAGTGTGACAACTGCTCTATCGCTCCTACTTTGAAACTATCTAGATTGATCAGTGCTACTTTTAGTCTCTTGTCAAACATGTAGGCATATCTGGCGGCTAGTTTGGCTACGGTAGTAGTCTTGCCGACTCCCGTAGGTCCTACAAACATCATGATCTTCTGCTCGCTAAAGTCCTCTTTTTTTATCTCTAGTGACTCATCAATCTCTTGCAATATATAGGATACTAGTAGTTTGTCATCTTGGTAGAGTGTAGAGCCTATGAGCGGAGCTGTGATCTCGTCTAGCCACTCCCTAGATATACCTTTCTGCTCAAATAGAGCTATGATTTTGTTCTCTCTAGTAGTATCTTTCATACTCTCTAGCTCTCTTTTGAGTAGTTCTAGTTCATCTTGTAGCTCTTTGGCACTTTTTTGCTCTTGTGGGAGTTGCAAAAATTTATCTTTGGGGAGAGAGATGGTGATCTCACAACTTAACTTTCTCTCTGCGGCATCATATATCTGCTTTGCAGAGATTAGCTTGAAGCTACTGCCATACCTCTCTCTAGCAAGTGCATATGCACTCTGTGGAGAGGATGAGACTAGCTTCACTTCTATCATCTATCTGCCCCTTAGGTATTTGAGAGGGATCAACACAGAGTCTCTGTGCATCCAATCAGAATGTGGTATAGTGAGCCTATCTGTCGTGATCTGTATATCGTCATAAAATATGATATCCAAATCTAGCGTCCTTGGAGCATCCCTAAAGTATCTTTTTCTGCGAAACTTCTTTTCTGTATGTAGCAGATATCTCAGTAGTTTTCTAGGTGTCAGGGTAGTGGAGACTACTATGAGAGTGTTGTAAAAATCAGGCTGATACATAAAGCCAAACGGTGGGTTTTTGAGTATGGGGGCAGTTTGAATGATTTGTAGATATGGCGAATGCTTCAGTAGCCAAAATAGATGTTCAAATCTCCGCAAAACATCTCCTACATTGCCACCTACACCTATGACAGCTTTGTGATATCCTCTCTTTGGCTTCGATCTCATATGTAGAGGATAGTGACTTGTAGTGATGAGTGTATGTCTGTCATCAAGCTTTCTTTTTTTGATCACAATACCACCGCCTCTCCATCTATCATAGCCACCATATCTTCTATGCGAATACCAAATTTACCAGGGATATATATGCCAGGCTCTATAGTATAAACCATTCCATCCTTTATGCGTGTGTTACTTTTGGATGATATATATGGCATCTCATGTATATCTAACCCTACACCATGACCTGTAGAGTGGACGAAGTACTTGCCGTAACCCGCCCTATCTATGATATCACGCGTAAGTGCATCTACATCTTTTGCTCTCATGCCTGATCTTACCTTTTTGATGGCATGGTCATGTGCTTTGAGTACTGTATCATATGCTTTTTGTATCTGTTTGCTTGTAAATTTTTGATGTGTACCGAAGCGGAAATCTTTTTGTGCAAATATAGTACGCGTCCTATCTGAGCAGTATCTTTTGTACTTCAATCCAGCATCTACCAAGAGTATATCCCCAGCTTCCAATCTACTATCTGTAGGCAGTGCATGTGGTTTTGCACTATTATCATTGATTGCGACTATAGGATCAAAGCTAAGCTCATATTTACCATATTTACTTAGGATAGATTTGGCACTATGGGTCAATGCAAATTCACTCTCGCCAAAGCCACTCTCAGTGATCTCATTGGATAGCCTCTTGAAGGCTTTTCTTCCTAATTTGGCTGCTTCGGATAGTATCTCTAACTCTATGTCGCTTTTTATTATCCTCTTTTTGTGTGAAAAGTCAGGTGATCTCTTGTAGATGATATCACTCTTTTTGGATAGTTTGGAAAAATTGTAGAGAGACCACTCTTTGGGGTCTATATGGAGTTTTTTTATCTTTGTTTTTTTGATCAATTTTTTGGCGGTAGTGATGAGATCTTTTGATATGATCACCTCTGCACCGACCACTCTCTCTCGTGCCTCTGTAGCATATCGCCCATCTGTGATGAGGTAGGCATCGGAACCACAACGAAGATAGAGAGCATTGTCACTACTGAAGCGACACTCATAATAGATAGCATTTTCATCTTTGAGTATATAGTTCATCACTCTCCTTTTGTCTTCATGGTAGCTCTCTTTCGTCCTAGATTGTAGAAACGATACAGTTAGGGGACATTGGTTTTGTGAGCGAAGCGAATGAAACCTGTATCCCCGCATAGTGATCGTTCGCCCTCGACTGCAACACCATTATGCTATAGCCGAGGTCAGGTTATAACGATTCACTTCACTTCGTTACGCAAATCATTGTCAGCAGATCCCTAGCACTTCTATCATTACTAAACGATAGGGGTCTGGTGATTTGTGATGCGTGGAGCGTAGCGGAATGCATCATGAATAACCTGACCTCGACCAAACTGCAACACCGTTATGTTGCAGCCGAGGTCAGGTAACAACAATACACTTCTACCCTAGCAATCTACGCTTGTGCTTGAGTCTGTGCTTGTGCTTCTCTCGCCTGCTTCATAGCACTTACCTCTTTGAGGATCTGTGTCATGCCAACCATAGCTAGATGGTATCCGAATGGTCCCATACCCAATATTTGACCTGCACATACAGGTGCTGTGAGTGAAGTATGTCTGAACTCTTCTCTCTGATGGATGTTTGACAAATGTACCTCAAGTGTAGGTAGCTGTACAGCACTGATGGCATCACGAATAGCTATAGATGTGTGAGTATAGGCAGCAGGGTTGATGATGATACCATCTGCATCACCTATGCACTCTTGGATACGATCTACTATCTCACCCTCTAAGTTACTCTGGAAAAATTCGATATCTAGACTGTTTTGGTCTGCGAACCCTTTCATCTGAGCGTGTATATCCTCTAGCTTCATAGGTCCATAGATGTTTTGCTCTCTAAGACCGAGCATGTTTAGGTTTGGACCTTGGATTACGACTATTTTCATTTTTTATCCTCTGTTATATGTGAATTTATCCAATATTTTATCTAAATAAGATTAAATCCCAATTATCGGGTGGAGTTATGATCTCTATCGTGATAAATATAACTCTACAAAAGAACTAATCAATATGTAATTATAAAATCATTATAATAAATAAAATGCACAAGGAATTATAGTGTCAAATCATTTCATTGAAAACTTATCTTTTATTAACTTTAAATGCTTTAAAAAAATAAATATTGACAATGTAAAAAGAGTAAATTTAATAGGTGGCAAAAACAATATTGGAAAAACATCCCTAATGGAGGGTATTGAACTATCTGTTTCATCCTCTAGTACTTTGGACTTAAGTTTCAACATATATGAAATGATCAAAAGAAGGCAAGCGTATGCAAAGGAAAATAGATATTTTGAATTAGATTTTATATTTGAAAATAGTTCAGAAGTTGAACTCGGTATAAATAATAAAAAAATTAAAATTGAATACTTGGAAATGCTAGAAGATGAAACGGTAGAAAATTACTTTGGTGAAGAAAATGTGATGTTTGAATATCAGCCA
>WFMX01000195.1 GCA_015488875.1 Campylobacterota bacterium
ACCTCGGCTGAGATATAACCGTGTTGTAGTCGAGGACGAACGGTCACTATGCGGGGACACAGGTTCAGCCGAGGTCAGGTGATAACGATTCACTCCACTTCGTTACACAAATCATTATCACCAGACCCCTACCATTAAAGTGGATTTGTGAAGGTGAAGATTTATAGCTTTTTTTGAGGAATGGATTTTTGGGTGGAATGGTATTATTTCGACAGGCTACACCCAGACCCCTACCACTTCTACCATCCAAAAATAAGGAATGAGATATGAGCTTATTTGAACATTTTTCGACAGCCTACTTCGCTCCTCTATAGCTTATGCCTTGCATCTTTAGTCTGGATAAGCCGTGGCTTTTTACTCTCTTGTTAAACTCACTCCACCTACGGCTCTTTGGATCGCTCCATGCTAGCTCTGAGAGTGCCAATGTTCTAGGCCATGCTAGATAGTCCGCTATCTTTTCGCTCAGTAGGGTCTCTGACCATAGATTGGCTTGTATGCCCTCTATCTGTTTGCCATATTGTGGTCGGTACGAGTAGACCTTTTTTAGACTGATGGGTGTCGACCAAGTGTGTCCATACTCCCCTTTGGCTTTGCTATATCTCTGGTCGAAATATAGATATTGTACTGGCGATAGTATGGCTCTGTAGCCTTTTTTTATGATCTTGTGTGATGCTTTTGAACTTTTCCACGCCATTATGGTACTGTCTCTTCTCAGTTTTGGGTTGCCATCTACTATCTCTTGCCATCCTAGCAATTTACGATGATGCTTTTTCAATATACCATCGACTCTTGTAAATAGATAATCCTCTACTGCTCTATTATTTTTGAGCTTTCTCTTTTTCATTAGGCGTTTGACGGCTGGTGATTTGCTCCACGCTCCCCTAGGTACCTCATCGCCACCTATATGTATATAGCCAAAAGGAAATAGTGTGCTAAGTTCAGATATGATGCCATCTATAAACTTGTAGCTACTCTCCATAGCAGGGTTGATGGTGTTGTTGGATACCCCTTGGATAGATTTGAACTTGCTTTTATCTTTTGGGTCTAGTAGTAGATCAGGATATGAGACCACAGCTGCTTTGGAGTGGGCTGGGATGTCTATCTCTGGCAGTATCTCTATGGATCTAGCTTTTGCATATGCTACTATGTCTCTGATCTCTTTTTGTCTATAGTATCCGCTATATCGACCCGATTTTTTGCCTCTGATGGCAGGATATGTGGAGTAGGGTAGTTTGGTGCCATCACCTCTAGTGGCACCCACTTTGGTAAGTAGTGGATATCTCTTGATCTCTATACGCCAGCCCTCGTCATCACTTAGATGCCAGTGAAATCTATTGAGTTTGTGTTGTGCCATACGATCTATGAACTTCTTGACATAGCTCACGCTAAAGAAGTTGCGTGAACTATCTAGTAGCATGCCACGCCATCTATACCTAGGGTAGTCGACTATTCTATGGCATCCAACGCTCCATCTCTTTCGTGCATTTTTGCGAATAGACCATATGCTGCTATCCATTAACTGCATCAGAGATACAGTAGCATAGAAAAATCCTGCACTATCTCTAGCTTCTATAGTGATGTGGCTTTGAGATATATCTAGTATGTAGCCCTCGGCTCTTTTGACCTTTTGCCTCTCTAAGTGGTAAGATATAGCAGGACTCTTTTTGCTTGATCCTAGTCTGTATCCTGACACCCCATAGAGATGTTTCTGTAGATACTCTATACCATTTCTAGAGAGAGAGGTATCTGTAGATATAGTAGTGCGTTTCGTGATCTCGAACTCTCCTATCTTCTCCATGCTGCTTTGTGGCTTTGGTATGATAGAGTTGGCAGATAGCGATGATGCCATCGACAAGTATATAGTCAATAGTATGAGAAGTCTAAAAGTCATCATCACTCTTTAGTAGCTTATTGAGATCAAATCTTGGCTTTGGCTTTGTGATATCCACACCTACTGTCTTCTTTCTCTTTGTTTTATCTATTTTCTTTAGTTGCTTTTTGCTTGATGATCTCTTTTTGCTCGCGTATGCATTGACCGATCTACTTTTTGTGGATTTTTTGCTACTCTTTTTGCTACTACTCTTTTCAGGATTGCTATTTTTCTTACTCCTGTTGCCACTCTTTTTGCTCTTGTGACTTTTTTTGGATTTACTGCTTCTCTTGGCATTTGCTTTGACTCTCTTGATGCCACTACTCTTGACTAGATGAAACATATGATTGTTTACATATGGATACCTACTAGATGGACTCCATAGTAGCCAGCCTGAGGCATTGCAGTCGTCAGATGCCTTGATCTGTTGGGCTATATCGTACTCTTTGTACTCTTTGCGAGAGAATGCGTAGTCTCTAAACGATTGTAGCCATGGTCTGATCCTGATAGGCTCTATATCACCATGAGCTTTGAGTATACTCGCTTTCACTATCTGATATGGATATAGAGTGGGATCACTAAATCCTAGAGTCCATTTGTGAAATCCTGATGGGTAGAGCATAGGGCAGATGTAGTCTGCATGCTTGGCAAGCGATGCTACTGTCTGACCTATATGTGTATCTGTCTTGTTCCATGCCACATATCCGAAGATATCTACAGATATAAATACTGGATAAGCCCTGAGCCTCTTTTTGGCACGAAATAGAAAATTTTCTATAGCAGATATACGATTGGCCTGGGTGTCTGCCTTGGCAAATCTAAGCCCCTTTTTGGCAGGAAATCGTATATAGTCGAAGTTGACCTCGTCAAATCCTGCTTTAGCTACCTCTACTGCTATGTTGAGTGTATAATTTTGACCCCTATTGGAGTGTGGATCTATCCAAGCTGTATTGTGTGTATCTATCCACACTTTACCGTTGGCACCTTTGACTGCCCTAGATGGGAAGTTTTTGGCTTGTCTAGTATCTTTAAATACTGCAATCCTAGCTATGGTGTATATGCCCATCTCTTTGAGATCTTTGATAAACTTAGGCAGATTGTGGATAGTGGTGATCTTGGTAGCACCTATCTTTTTGGGTTCTGATAGTTTCGTATCATACGAGATGTTGCCTTTTACATCTTTGATATCTATGATGACGGCATTCATCTGAGTATTTTTGATCTTTTTCAAGATATTTACAAATGATTTACTCTTGGCGTTTGCGGCATAAAAGTTGGTATAGAATGCTTTGATCTTGAATGGATTTAGCTTGTAAGTAGTGCCACTAAATTGCTCAAAGCTAGATACTTTTGTCGGTAAATATCCGTATGCCTTGATCTGTAGATGCTCCGCTTTTGTATCTATTTGAAATGTACCATTCTCATCTGACTTGACGCTTTGTTTTGTGTCGCTGACTATAGCACCCTTGATTACTTTGCCACTCTTGCGGTCTATGATAGTTCCGCTGAATGAGCCGTAGATATATATGGTAGTGAGTATAAAAAGTAGTATTCTCTTCACTTAGATCTACCCTCTTTTTCTTCTATGCCACTATGACCAAATCTCTTCGCAAGCTCCTGTTTGACACGATCTGGAGAGATGTCGCGATAGCCTAGCCCCACGAGTGTGTGGTAGAGTAGGTCGGCTGATTCGTATATCACCTGTCTGTCACTCTCTCTATCTATAGCTACACATACCTCATCCGCCTCTTCTTTGATCTTGGAGAGCATTAGTGCCTTATCGTTGAGGAGTTTTTTTGTCCATGATTTTTTGGAGTCATCGCTTTTTCGTTCTAGTATGGTATGATAGAGTGTATCTACTACGCTATAGATGGCATCAGTATCTACTACCTTGTCGGCTATGATCTCATCTCTCACTACAGAGGTAAAAAAGCAACTCTTCCTGCCTGTATGGCATGCTACTCCACTCTGCTCTATCTTGAGTATGAGTGTATCAGCATCACAATCAAGCAGCATATCTACTATCTTTTGTGTATGCCCTGAGGTTTCGCCCTTTTTCCATATGCGTTGTTTGCTTCTGCTGAAGTAGTGTGCATACCCTGTAGCTAGCGTCAAGTTATACGCCTCTTCGTTCATATATGCCAACATCAGTATCTCACCTGTATCGCTCTCCTGAGCTATCGCTGGTATGGTAGGATTTTTTATCCAATCTATAGTCATTTAGTATCCTTGGGATTATATATAATTTTTTGAGTAGAATTATACAATATATTTGTTAGAGTTCAATATGAGAAAATTTATTTCTTTTTTCGAGAGGCTTCTAAGTACCTCATGGGTTGAGTAGAAGAGACAGTGAAGTCTTTTGATACAGCTACCTAAAATCTATCTATTATTTTAGTTTTTTGTCAGCATCTAAACAATTACACTCCAAAAATTCACTATACTTCGTAAAAAAGAGAACATATGCAAAGACTCATCGCTCGCCTAAGCGACAAAACAGACTTCAGCCAAGAGCAGATCCGCAATATCTTGACGCTCCTTGATGAAGGGGCGACTATCCCTTTCATTGCTCGTTATCGCAAAGAGATGACAGGAAGTGCAGATGATGAGAGGCTTCGTGATTTTGAGACTCTATATCTCTCCACCAAGAGACTACTAGACCGCAAAGAGGAGATCAGGCGACTCATAGCAGAAAGAGCCACACTCACCGAGGCTATCAAGCTTAGTATAGATAAGGCAGAGACCCTTAGTAGTCTCGAAGATATCTATCGACCTTACAAAGAGAAGAAAAACTCCAGAGCTATGAGTGCTATAGCTTTAGGATTGACCCCTCTAGCTACTGCACTTAGGCGTGCTGACCTCACGACAGAGCAGTTCAAAGCCCAAGCCAAAAACTTCGTCAAAGGAGAAGTGACTTCAGTAGAAGATGCCATCAAAGGCTCACAAGATATACTAGCAGAGCGATACGCAGAGCTTCCACGAGAACGAGAGGCTATCCGCAATAGCATGTTGAGATTTGGCACTTTAGAGGTCAAAAAAACGAAAAAGTTTGATGAAAATGGAGTCTTCAAAAACTTCATAGGCAAAGCAGAGAAGGTAGCCTACATACCATCTCATCGCTATCTAGCCATCATGCGTGGTGTCAAGGAGAAGCAGTTGTCTGTCAAGATAGGCATAGATATCAAAAGAGTAGAAGAACTCATCCGACAATACCGCATACCAGCACATGCCTCTAGCTCCAAAAGCCTACTATTTGATGCTTATCGCGATGGACTCAAGAGGCTACTTCTACCATCTATAGAGAGAGAAGTCCATGCTCATCTCAAAGAGAGTGCTGATGATGCTGCCATCAGTGTGTTTGGGCGAAATCTCCGACAGCTCCTCATGACACCACCTGTAAGAGGACGAGTTATGTTAGGGGTCGATCCTGCCTATCGTACTGGTTGTAAGCTAGCAGTCATAGATGAGCAAGGCAACTACTTAGATCACGCAGTCATCTATCCGACCCAACCAAAAAATGATTATGAAGGTTCACGAGCCAAAGTATTGGAATTTGCAAAGAGGTATCATATCACTGCTGTAGCCATAGGCAATGGTACAGGCTCACAAGAGACACAAGCTTTTTTCGCTAGACTCAATGCAGAAGAGGGAGCAAATCTGAGCTATACAGTAGTATCAGAAGCAGGAGCATCAGTATACTCTGCCTCTGCCATAGCTATGCAAGAGTATCCAGATCTTGATGTGACTATCAGAGGGGCTATATCGATCGCCCAAAGAGTCCGTGACCCAATGGCAGCACTAGTCAAGATAGACCCCAAATCTCTAGGTATCGGACAGTATCAACATGATGTCAATCAAAAAGCTTTAGCCAAAAAACTCTCCGATGTCACTGAAGACCTTGTCAATAGAGTAGGTGTAGATATCAATTCAGCTTCACTATCACTACTCTCACATATCGCGGGTATCACATCCAAGCTAGCTCAAAATATCATAGACTATAGGATGGCACATGGCAATTTCACCGCCAAAGAGCAACTGCTCAAAGTCAAAGGCATAGGCAACAAAGCGTACGAGCAAGCTGCAGGGTTTATCCGCATCAAAGATGGCAAACGCCCACTAGACAACAGTGGAGTCCACCCAGAGAGCTTCGCTATCGCAGAGCAGTTAGATGGGTTGGATTTGGCAAATATTGATATCGTTAGCTTATCTCAGGGATTGGGCGTAGGTAAAGAGACTCTCAAAGACATCATCAAAGAGTTGCAAAAGCCAGGTTTTGATCCACGAGAAGAACTCCTAGCTATCCCATTCAAAGAGGGTATGACTGATATCAGTATGATAGATGAGGGGAGCATAGTCTCAGGCGTAGTCAGAAATATAGCCGATTTTGGTGCTTTCGTAGATATAGGACTCAAAAACGATGGTATGATACATATATCAAAGATGAGCCAACACCGTATCAAGCACCCATTGGAAGTTCTCTCACTTAACCAATACTTACCTCGCATCGTAGTAGTAAACATAGATAGAGATAGAGGCAAGATAGGGTTGAGTCTAACAGACTAGCCAATATTTCACATTAAACGATTAGGAATCAAAATGAAACAAGTAACATTTATATCATGGAATGTCAATGGCATCCGTGCAGTTGACAAAAAAGAGGCGTTGCGATGGATAGATGACGAGTCTGTAGACTTTTTGGGTCTGCAAGAGATCAAAGCCCAAGCAGAGCAGATACCAACGACTATCTTTGATAGAGAGTACAAGCACAGTATCATCAACTCCTCCATCAAGAAAGGTCAGTCAGGAGTAGCACTCTATACAGACACTGATGCCATAAGTCATAGTAGTTGCGATACGGTGGATATATTATCAGAGGGTCGCATAAATGAGTATCACTTCGATAATATCGCCTATTTCAATGTCTACTTTCCCAACGGACAAAGAAACGAAGAGAGATTGCAATACAAGATGGAGTTTTATGATAGATTTTTGAGCCATATAAATACCCTACGAGATGATGGCAAATCTATAGTAGTCTGTGGCGATTTCAATACTGCTCACACCGCCATAGATTTGGCAAGACCCAAAGCCAATGAAAATACATCAGGTTTCTTACCCATAGAGCGAGAGTGGATGGATAGGCTCATAGATGAAGGCTACATAGATACTTTTCGCCATATCAAAGGCGATGAAGCAGAGAGATATAGCTGGTGGTCATATAGAGCAGGTGCGAGAGCTAGAAATGTGGGCTGGCGTATAGACTACTTCTTCGTCTCTGATGACCTCAAAGAGAAGATAATAGATGCAGATATCTTAGATAGCGTCTTAGGAAGCGACCACTGCCCTGTTAAGTTGGTGCTTGAGCTAGAGTGACAATAGATCTCTAGCACGGGAGCTTCCCCACTGCGCTAGCCTGTCGAAAAATAGTTAAATAGATCCAGATTGTATTTCTCATTGCATAAAGATATTTATTTCATTTCCTCTCTAATCCATTATCACTACACACAATCTGCACAATATCAAGATATCATTACTTCAAATATAATAGCAGTATCGGAGTACAGATGATAGAAAAACTGATAGCCTTTAGTATAAATAATCGATTTTTAGTCTTGATGGCTACACTCTTTGTAATCTTAGGCTCTATATGGTCGATGAGAAATACACCGCTCGATGCCCTACCAGACCTATCGCCACCACAGGTGATAGTGCAAGTCAAGTGGAATGGGCAGAGTCCAGAGATCATAGAGGATCAGGCCACCTACCCTCTAGTGTCGCAGTTTTTGGCTATAGCCAATATAGAGACGGTCAGAGGATTTTCTACATATGAAAATGCCCTCATCTACATCATATTCAAGGAAGATACAGACCTCTACTGGGCTAGGAGTAGAGTACTAGAGCAGCTAGCTTCTATACAGAGTCAGCTACCGCCATCAGTAGAGATATCACTAGGTCCTGATGCCTCTGGTGTGGGGTGGGTATATGAGTATGCACTAGTCTCCAAGACAAAGAGCCTAGATGAGCTACGGACTCTACAAGACTACTACTACAAGTATGCTCTCATGGGTGTCGATGGTGTGAGTGAAGTGGCTACCATAGGTGGCTTCATACCCACATACCAAGTCACTATAGCCAATGACTCACTAGTTAGGTATGGTCTCTCTATATCAGATGTCAGCAAAACCCTCAAAGCCAACAACAACGACACAGGCGGACGCATAGTGATCCAAAATGGCTTTGAGTGGATGGTGCAAGCCAAAGGATATCTCAAAAGTGTTGATGACATAGCCGATCTCACCGTCACTACCAAAGATGGCATACCTATCAAGATATCACAGCTAGGCAGAGTAGAGATAGTGCCTGCACCTAGGCGTGGCATGGCTGACCTAGATGGTGATGGTGAAGTGGTAGGTGGCATAGTGATGGTGCGATATGGCGAAGATGTATATAGTGCCATAGAACGGATCAAATCCAAACTAGACGAACTCAAAGTAGATGGTGTAGAGCTAGTCACTACCTACGACAGATCAGGACTCATAGACAAGGCGATAGATACACTCAAAAGTACACTACTCGAAGAGAGTCTTATAGTTGTAGTGATCATCGGTCTCTTTTTGATGCACTTCAGGTCATCTCTGATAGTCCTCATCATACTACCTATCACCATAGGCTTGACATTTCTACTGATGAAACTCTTTGGCATAGGGTCAAACATCATGAGTCTAGGCGGTATAGCTATAGCCATAGGTGCTATGGTAGATGCCTCCATAGTGATGATAGAAAATGCCCACAAAGCGATACACAAACGCATAGAGCAAAACGGAGGTGAGATAAGCGACAAAGAGAGGATATCCGCCATACTCAAAGCCGCTCAACTAGTAGGTAGACCTATATTTTTCGCTCTTGCATTGGTGGTGGTATCGTTCTTGCCTATCTTTGCTCTCTCTGGTCAAGAGGGACTGCTCTTTACACCTCTAGCATTTACCAAGACATTTGCCATGAGTGCAGGGGCATTGTTGGCTGTGACTTTAGTGCCTGTATTGATGGTCTATTTCGTCAGAGGTCACATCATACCAGAGTCCAAAAACCCTCTCAATAGATTTTTTATATGGCTCTATCACCCTATTATCATCTATGGATTGAAGCTCAAATATTTGGTATTGGCTATTGTCATAGGGTTACTAGCCTTTATGGTGCCACTCTACCAAAAGCTTGATTGGGAGTTTATGCCCATGTTAAACGAGCAGACTTTTATGTACATGCCTGTCACACCCTATGGTATATCTATAGACCAGAGTAAGCAACTCACCCAAAAGACAGACAAGATCATCAAGAGCTTTCCAGAGGTGGCTAGAGTCTTTGGTAAGGGTGGTAGAGCAGATAGTGCCACAGACCCAGCCCCACTAGGAATGCTAGAGACTATAGTATCCCTAAAACCACAGAGCGAGTGGAGAGAGGGCATGACATACGAGAAGCTCATGGCAGATATGGAGAAGGCTCTACAGATACCAGGGCTAGTCAACTCATGGACATACCCCATCAGAGGTAGGATAGATATGCTATTGAGTGGTATCCGTACTCCACTAGGCATCAAACTCTATGGTAAAGATAGTGATGGATTGCAAAAGGTAGCCAAGCAGATAGAGAGAAAGCTACAAGATTTGGATATCACACAGTCTGTCATAGCAGACCAAGCGAGTGCAGGTTTTTACATAGATATAGACATAGATGAAGATGCACTAGCGAGATATGGTATCACCAAAGAGAATATACTAGAGTACACCTCCACAGCCATAGGTGGCAAGAAGATCACTACACTCTACAAAGGATTAGAGAGATACCCCATATCGTTGAGACTAGAGGAAGATGAGAGACGCAATTTAGATGATATCCGCTCCATACTCATCAAGACCCCTCTAGGCTTCGTACCACTATCTACATTTGCTAGAGTAGAGTATAGACAGAGTGCATCAGTCATCAAGAGCGAGATGGCATCACCAGTCACATTCATCTATATCACACCCAAGAGCGACATAAGTGCAGTAGTCTACAAAAAAAGAGCAGTAGAAGCACTCAAAGATATCAAGCTCCCAGCAGGATACTACATAGAGTGGGCAGGTCAATCAGAGTACTTAGAGTCCGCCATGCAAAAGATAGTATGGATCATACCTACTGTTTTGTTAGTAATCATGGTACTCATATACTTTGCACTCAAAGAGATAGTGCCTACACTCATAGTATTTTTTACCCTACCCTTTGCTCTATTGGGTGGGTTGATATATATAGATATACTAGGGTTTCATATGAGTATAGCAGTCATTGTAGGATTTTTAGCACTATTGGGCGTAGCTTCTGAGACTGCTATAGTGATGATAGTCTATCTCACAGAGAG
>WFMX01000196.1 GCA_015488875.1 Campylobacterota bacterium
ATAAAAAGATGGCATTAAAAGTAGCAATCAACGGTACAGGTAGAATAGGTATGATCGTAGCAAAGATCATTATGGGTAGAGACGATATAGAGTTAGTAGCACTCAACACAACATCAAAGCCTGATATGCTAGAGTATCTCTTCAAGTACGATAGCGTACATAGCGGTATAGATGCTAAAGTGATAGATGACAAGACTATAGAACTCAATGGTCAAGCCGTGACAATGTTTAGCGATAGAGATCCAGAAAAGATTGATTTTGGTTCTGTGGGTGCTGAGCTTGTGATAGAGTGTACGGGAGTATTCCTCACTACAGAGTTGGCAAAAAAATATCTACACGGCGGAGTCAAAAAAGTAGTCATGTCTGCACCTGCCAAAGATGATACACCTACATTTGTACTCAATATCAATACTGACGAGTATGCTGGCGAAGAGATCATTTCAAACGCTAGCTGTACTACAAACTGCCTAGCTCCTATCTGTAAAGTGCTAGACGAAGCATATGGCATAGAAAATGGTCTCATGACAACTATTCACTCATATACAAATGACCAAAATGTACTAGATGTCAAACACTCAAAAGACAAAAGAAGAGCTAGAGCAGCAGCGGTAAACATGATACCTACTACTACAGGTGCAGCCAAAGCTATAGCACTAGTAATGCCACAACTCAAAGGCAAACTAAACGGTTATGCTATGAGAGTACCTACTCCTGATGTTTCTGTAGTAGACCTCACTGTCAATCTCAAAAAAGATGTCACCAAAGAGGAGATCAATGCACTATTTGAAGATGCTTCAAAAGGTGATTTCGCAGGACTTATCGAAGTAGATAACGACAAGAGAGTATCTAGTGACTTCATAGGCTCTACATATAGCTCTACATTTGTACCTGATATGACTAGTGTCGTAGATGGCAATACAGTTAAGGTATTGGCTTGGTATGATAATGAGTGGGGTTATAGTAGCAGACTTGTAGATATGTGTGTATTTGTCGGAAACAAATAATGGTACACTTCGACTATAGCTTGGCAGAGAATAGTTCTGCCTCGGAGATAATGAGTAGTGCTTTTGATAGCGTGAAAGAGGAGATGGATAGTGACCGCATAGGCTACTATAAGCTCCCCACTCACTCTCTAGCACATCTTGACAGACTCAAAGAGCTAGATACAAGTAGCTTCTCTCAGATAGTCATCATCGGTATCGGTGGCTCATCATTGGGTATTAAGGCTATAGACTCTATATTGAGACCATATACGGCAGATGCCAAAGAGATGCTCTTTTTGGAAAACTCTGACCCTATCACTATAGCAGAGACTATGGCAAAGATACGCAGAGATGAAGCATGCTTTTTCATGATATCCAAATCAGGCTCTACCATAGAGACAACCTCTGTACTCAAAACCCTCATAGACCATTTTGATATAGATCTCGATGGTAGTGACAAGCATAGAGTTGTGGCTATCACTGATAGTGGCTCTGTACTGTCTGACTTTGCAAAACACCACAAACTACTAGAGTTCAATATCCCTGACAATGTTGGTGGTAGATTTTCGGTATTGAGTGCTGTGGGTGTAGTGCCTCTCGCAATGGCAGGATATGACATAGAAGCTTTACTAGCTGGTGCAGGTGAGTTGATCTCTGACTTTTTTGATCACAAAGAGGATCATCTATTGCAAAAAGCTTATAGCTATGCTACTCATAGCAAGACACAAAGCATAAATGTGCTATTTTCGTATGCGGATAGATTGGAAGATTTGACCAAGTGGTATGTGCAACTATGGGGCGAATCACTAGGCAAGATAGATAAAGATGGCAATAGGGTAGGCTTGACACCTATCGGACTCATAGGAGCGGTAGACCAACACTCATTTTTGCAACTAGTCATCGAAGGACCTCAAGACAAGAGCGTCACATTCATCAACATAGAGGATTTTCAAAGAGATATCACTATCCCAGATGTGACACTAGAGGGCATAGAAAAGACAAACTTCATCAACAACCAAACATTTGGTAGACTCATAAATGAGCAGTGCAAAGCTACTATGCAGAGTGTGACCGAGTCTGGTGTGAGTACGGATAGTATCACATTAGATAGAGTCACTCCTGCCAACATAGGAAAGATTATCGCTTATTATGAGTTGCTCACTTCGCTCATAGGTAGTATATTTGGTGTCAATACTTACAATCAGCCTGGTGTAGAGCTAGGCAAGCAGATACTCTACAAAAACTTATCAAAATAAAACAATATGCCAATATAGGGATCTCTCCCTGTAGGCAACAGATACAAATCAAGGAAACATATGAAATTACATAGTTATGATATCGACAAAAGATATGAAAAAAGTGTAGCCTACTTCTCTATGGAGTTTGCTATAGATCAAGCACTCAAGATATATTCAGGTGGATTGGGCTTTTTGGCTGGTTCACATATGAGAAGTGTATATGATCTCAAGCAAAATGTAGTCGGCATAGGAATGTTGTGGAGTTTTGGCTACTATGATCAGGCACGCAATGAAGACAGAAGCCTCAAGCCCACATATACTAGAAAGTTTTACTACTTTTTAGAAGAGCTAGATGTGCATGTCACTGTCAAGATAGATGGTGAAGATGTGAAAGTCAAAGCATTTTTACTCAAGCCTGAAACATTCGGTACTGCTCCTATGATACTACTATCTACAGATACAGATGAGAATGATTATCTAGCTAGAACTATCACTCACAAGCTATATGATGGCAATGAGAGGACTAGGGTAGCACAAGAGATAGTATTGGGTATCGGTGGTACTAGAGTGTTAGAGGCTATCAACCATAAGGTAGATATCTATCATATGAATGAGGGTCATGCTCTACCACTTGTCTATGATCTTTATAAAAAGCACTATCAAGATATGACAGAGCTTCGCAAACATGTAGTCTTTACTACACATACACCAGAAGCAGCGGGCAATGAAATACACAATATCCACTTCTTGCATGAGATGGGCTTTTTCAATGGTCATTCGCTAGAGACCATCAGAGAGATCATGGGGTATGGGAATGATGACAACTTCAGCCTCACAGTGGGAGCGTTGAGAAGTGCCAAGATAGCAAATGCAGTATCAAAAATACATGCCGATGTAGCCAACGATATGTGGAGTGGCGTAGAGGGTAGATGTGATATCATCTCCATCACCAATGCCCAAAACAAGAAGTACTGGACTGATAAGACTCTCGTCAGAGCATTGGACGAGCATGAGGATTATGAGCTATTGGCTAGAAAAAAACATCTCAAAAAGATACTATTTGATACCGTAGCAGATCAGACAGGCAAGATATTTGACCCTGAAGTACTGACTATAGTGTGGGCTAGAAGATTTGCCGAATACAAGAGACCAGGACTACTCAAATATAACTTTGAGAGATTTATCAAACTTATCAGAAATACAAAAACCCCAGTACAGATCATATGGGCAGGTAAGCCATATCCTACCGACCATGGTGCAGTTGAGATCTTCAATGAGTTGATACATATAAGCCACCATTACAAAAATATAGCCGTACTCGTAGGGTATGAACTCTCACTCTCCAAGCTACTAAAGCAAGGAAGTGATATATGGCTCAACACACCACGCATCACTAGAGAGGCGAGCGGTACTAGTGGTATGACAGCTAGTATGAATGGCTCTATACACTTCTCCATAGATGATGGCTGGCATCCAGAGTTTGCTAGAGATGGCAAAAATGCCTTCACTATACCAGCACTAGATCACACTCTACCTATAGAAGATCAAGACAGGATAGACAATGAAAATATGATGGATATATTGGAAAACACTATCATACCTACATATTATAAAGACAATGACGAGTGGGTGACTATCATGAAGAATGCTATGAGTGACATAGAGATAGATTTTGACTCTGCTAGAATGGCTACTGAGTATTATGAAAAAATGTTTACAAAGTAAGGTGGAGATATGACTTCAAATCTCACAACAATGCATGGTGTAAAGAGTCTCAGAAATATAGATGTCGAGGGCAAGAGAGTCCTCATCCGTGTCGATTTCAATGTGCCAGTAGATTCACACAACAATATATCAGATGATCGTCGTATCAGATCAGCACTACCTACTATCAACTATTGTATAGATCATAATGCCTGCTCTATCACTCTAGTATCACACTTTGGGCGACCAAAAGGAGAGTATGATGAGAAGTATAGCCTTAGACATATTG
>WFMX01000197.1 GCA_015488875.1 Campylobacterota bacterium
CTCTATAGGAGATGGTAGTTCTAGTGTAGAGTTGAGAAAGCTCTTGAGTATGCCTTTTGAGTTTGATGAACCAAATACTTTTTTGAATGCATAGTCTGTTTTTAGGTTGAGGAAGTGCATGGGGATCCTTTTGGTTTTTGGTTTTTGTATGATAGTGTATTTATGGTGCGGGAAGTTCCTAAGTGCTTATTTCTCTCTTCAATATATGCAGATACTCCACTGTAGATGTAGCTTTATGATTGCGATTGGTACTCTTGTCTGCTTTGAACCTCTGATATGAGGTGGTGGCTAGAGAGTACTCCCCATATCTGCCCATTATCTCCTCCACTTCACTGCAGCTCATAAGCCCCTCGTTGTTATAACTGAGAAATATATACTCAAAATTAGCACTAGCTATAAGCTCTTCAAAGCTCTCATAGACTTTGGATTTTTTGCAATAGTCCGATCTGGTGTATTCCCTAAGTCCAGTCTTGCCTTGTGGGGTAAACCTATCATAGAGGGCTATAGTGTTGAGCATGTGGTAGTTGGCTCCATATTGTCTTTGGTTGTATGGGGGATCCATATAGAGTATATCTCCCGATATTTTAGATATGAGAGTGTTGGCATCCTCTCTATATACCTTGTGCTTATCGCCCGATATATTGAAATGAGCCTCTTTCAATAGTAGATCTTTTTGGGCTGACTTTTTGAGATGTTTGAGGTATGCTCCGTAGACTGATGCTGTGTTTGCCACCTTGTCAGCTGACTCTATGAGTGAAGCTAGCAGATGGTAGTAGATATTATCGTTTATGTAGTGACTCTCATACCACTCCTCTATCTTGACTCTGATGGCATCTATCTTTTGGGCATTGTGGTCGCTGAAGTAGCGTCTATCGCCATGTCCACCTATGGAGTAGTGAGTATATATGAAGCCCTCTATGCCATGGAGACTATTTAGCTCCTCTATGAGATGAGCCGTCTCCACCAAAGAGTTATTCTCTATATAGTTCTTGTTTAGCACATAGCTATAGTACTCTATATCATTCGATATCACCTGCTTCGTCAATCTCTTGAAATGTCTACCTACTACACCACTGCCTGCAAATATATCACAAAATATCTTATCTTCTATGTCGCCCACACTATTCCGTATACTCTCCTCTATGAAGGAGGATAACTTCAGCTTCGATCCTATGTAGTTCATCTCTCTCCTCTATTTAGGCTATCCATATGATGTCAGACAACACTTCACCATCTCCAAAATCAAATCTATGAAGTTTAGCAGAATCAAAACGACCAAGATAGCCATCTATAGCCTCTCTCAATAATCCTATATCTGACTTCATCTTCCAGTGCTCTTTGTTTCGTGAATCGTATAATACTATAAATAGCCTATTTTTCAAGTGCTTTCTGCCCTCGCTACTCTGATTTTGGTAGAGCCACTCTATCAACTCGTCTTCATTCTCTCTAGCATATTCATAACTCTTGCCAAATCCCCTAGGAAATACACTGCTCTTGTGGTCAAAGGGTATATTCTCTATCTCAAAATCCACTAACTTATCATATACATTTAGATTTGGTTTGACTCTGTCGGAGAGTGCAAAAATCTCCTCTACAGCTTTGGCAGACCAAAAGTTGTACCACCTATTGAGAGCATAATCGACCATCTCTTTGGGTAGATGAGAGCCTTTGACTATCACCATGTTGGCACTGTAGGTAGTATATATATATCTAGTCTCCCTATCCCACAAATCCGACTGCTTTCTACCCCAACTATATGGATAGAGAAGTCTTTTTTTGAGTTCACTCTCTACCCTTTGGAGATCCATATACTACTCTATACTATTTTATTGGAGTTTGATGAGTAAAATCATCTCGCTACAGCTCTATAGATACGAAAGAGGACTATACCTAGCACGATACCCACCACATCAGCCACCACATCCATCACCTCTGCATACCTATCGACAAGAAAGAGCTGGGTGATCTCTATCCATATACCATAAGCTAGCATCAATATGGAGGCTTTGAGATAGCTCACTCTGTAGCCATATAATATGAGTATAGTCAGTGTAGCAAATGCTAAGAAGTGGTTGCCTTTGTCGCTAAAGGGTGTGACTATTGGCTGGTTGTCTTGTGGCAATACAGCCAAAGTATAACTACCAAATAGTGCCAACCAAAAGAGTATCTTGGCTATCTTTATCTTGTCAAATTTCATCTATTAGCTCCGTTATTAAATTTACAAATTTATCATCATCGTTGAAACACTTTGCGACTATATAATCGTGATATCCTATCTTTTGTGCTATCTCCCTATGTTCGATATCTAGCTCAAAGATAGTCTCTGAATTGTCTATAGTAAATGCAAGAGGGTAGATAAGCACTCGTCTATTGCGTGGGTTTCTGAGTATATCTACTAAGTTTGGCTTCAGCCATGCAGATGAGCCTACTTTGGATTGATAAGCTAGCACTACTCTACGAAATTTTATACCTCTATCGTGAAGATATATCTTGATAGCTGAGGCATTTGCTTCTATCTGTTTCTCGTATGGGTCTCCATCTCGTATGATGCTCACAGGCAATCCATGTGCAGATAGTATAAGGTCATACTCTCTACTGTCTCTATCTCCTAAGGCTTCTGCTATCTTCTCTACGCTTGCTTCTATGTACTCATATCTATCATAGTATGGCTCTACTGTTTTGAGAGTAGGGTGATAATCCAACTCTTCACACCCCAGCTCTATATCCTCGATAGATGATAATGTGGTAGTGGTGGAGTATTGGGGGTACATAGGGAAGAGTATCAACTCCTCCACTCCATCATCACGACATTTCACTAGCGACTCTGTAGCAAATGGTGGCACATACCGCATCACTGCATAGATGGGCATATCTACTCTATTTTTGAGTTTCTCTATGAGTTTGTGGGTGATATCTAGTAGGGGAGACTTACCACCTATTAGCTCATAATTTTTCTTGACATCTTCGAGTCGCTTAGTGATGATGATGTATGATATGAGAGATCTTAGATATCTATTCATAGTCAATATATTTTTGTCTGCAAACATATTTTTCAAAAATAGCTCTATCTCATCTATGCTATTGACACCACCCATATTGAGTAGCAATAGAGCCTTTTTCTTCTCTGCCATCACCATGCCTTTTTAATTGAGATTATACTATAGCATTATGAATATAGCGTATGATACATTGTGTAGTAGCTCCAATTTATACTCTCCTAGCTCTTTTTAAACTCATAAAGAGTAAAATCTATACAATCAAACCACAAAAGGATAAAAGATGATCATCATACCTGCACGGATAGGCTCTAGTCGCTTCCCAAATAAAGTATTGGCAGATATATCTGGAGTGCCTATGGTTATCCGCACCGCTCAAGCTGTAGATGATGTAGATAGCGTAGCTATAGCGACAGATGTGCAAGAGGTGGTAGATATAGCAGAGAGCTATGGTATCAAAGCGGTCTTGACATCCAATACCCACCAGAGTGGCACAGATCGTATCTATGAAGCTTCAGAGTTGCTAGGACTAAGTGACGATGAGATCATCATCAATGTCCAAGGAGATGAGCCATTTATAGAGTCTGAGGTGGTGAGAAGTGTATATGAGCTTACCGTAAAGAGCAGTAGAGATAGCGACATCATCATGAACTCCGCATACAAAATGATCTCCAATCCAGAGGCAGATGACCCAAACATAGTCAAGGTTATAACAGATAGCAACGACATAGCTATCTACTTCTCGCGAGCTAAGATACCATACCCTAGAGATCATCATTTTGACAGCTACAAAGGTCATCTAGGCATATATGGCTTCACCAAAAGATCATTATCTATCTTTTGTGGCTTAGCATCCGCACCACTAGAAGAGATAGAGAAGCTAGAGCAACTCCGCACACTCTATCACGGATACAAGATAGCCATGACGAGAGTAGAGACAGAGAGCTTCGGCATAGATACGCAGGAGGATTTGGAGAGAGCTATAAGGCATCATGTGTTGTGAGTAGTACTTTTGGTGTCTTGTATAGATTTTTTGGTAGATTATTTAAAGACACTTGACTCAGAGATATTACTAAAATATCATGCTATAATCCAATATTAGAACTCTAAAAGGTAGATAATGAACGCATTTTTAAAATTCTTTTTGATCGTTGGGACTATGGTGTTTTTCGTGGCATGTGAAG
>WFMX01000198.1 GCA_015488875.1 Campylobacterota bacterium
CTTTTGATTTATAGTGGCTTATAATTATCTATAACCCGTCAGAGAAAGTAAATCGTAATAACTTTTTAGATATTATCGTTCATGAAAAATCAACTTTAAGGGATCGGAATGAAAATTAACTTGAAAAGCATAGTAGTCACTGCACTACTTACGATTGGCGTTGCAGCATCAGCTGCACAAGATATTCGTGTCTATACAGCAGACAATCAAGGCGGCAAGATCAATGCTACTACTATAGAGAAGGCATTTGCGGATGCTGGTTTTTATATCACTGGGAACAACGATATGAATAGAGCATTTGAGGCAAAGTTCAAGACTCATACGCATGATGCTTACAACCTAATGACGCTACATAACAGAGAGATGGTTGCCAAGATAGCAAAGAAGTATCCATCTATAGTACTCTTCACTCCACTAAGTATGTCCATATATACAAAAAAGGGTGAAAAGACTATCTCTGTATCATCAATGAGTACAGATGGCATAGCCAAAGTGGCAGGTATCCCTGCTGACAATGCTGATCTATTGGCATATGGCAAAGCAGTTGCCGATGTACTTACAAAAGCTATGCCAAACGGTAAGTTTGAAACGCTCAACTATAAGATGAATAAGCCACAAGGCGATCTTGTCAACAGGTTTACTACAGAGATGACTGAGCAGGGCAAAGATGTAGAAGAGGCACTAGAAAGCTTCCAGATGGAGTTTGAGGGTGAGTTGGAGACTGCAGGTTTTGTAATGGCAGGATTTAACAGTCTAGCAGATGAATTTGCAAAAGCGGGCATCAAAGACTATGACTTCTTTGACGCATACTCTATCTGTAAAGTACCTGTGATTTTTGAAGTATCAAAGACACATCCAGAAGCAGGTGCATTCGCTCCTTGTACTGTGTATATGTTCAAGAAAAAGGGTGAAACAGTCGTGCATATAGCATATCCATCAGTATACAATTGGATGAGTTCTATAGATGTAGACGATAAGCCATCTATGGATGTACTACTAAAAGCACAAAATACTATGAACGCAGGGATCAAAGAGGTCACTGAAGAGTAGTTAGTTAGTCAGCTAGATAAAATTTATCTAGGGACACCCACATATCTACTGTAGGTGTCCAAAAAATTCACAAAAGCAAAACTTCAACTTTATTAAAATTTTAACTTCTCATAGCCATTCTACACTGATAACATAAGAACTAAATATATAAATCATAATCTATACTAATCTATTGATTATTATCAATCTCTTTCATATAGAGTTACGATATAATTCATTCAACTATTTATATTACAAGGAGAGATAATGCATCCTAGTTTTACCAAAGCAAAAATATTTGCCACGCTGGCTCTGATCATATTGACATTTGCTTTTACACTTCCTATGGTCACATTCCATGGAGTCCTCAACAAGATAGAGACTGGCGAAATAGACAAAATATCACCAATATCTGCAAAAGTTTGGAACATATACAATCAAGGTAGATACAAAAGTGTCGCTACGCCAAAAAATGCAAAAAACGACCTGACTAAGATGATCGATGGGTCAGCAGAGATAGGAGTAGCATCTATGCCTATATGGGCAGTGTCATTAGAAGCACCCAACTATCCAAAAGAGGCATTTCCAGAGGGCATACCCGTCTTCTTTCACTTTGATGGATATAGTGGCGAAGTACATGAGATGAATACCATCAACCACTATGTAGGAATGGACCCTATGTGGGTAGGTGGACACTTTGAGAGAGCTATAGGACCATACGCGTTGCTACTTTTGACTCTACTATATATACTATTTATAGCATACAACTCTAAGATATTCACCTATCTTATGCTCATACCTGTATCTCTGCCCCTACTATTTTTGGCAGATTACTCTTATTGGCTATATTGGTTTGGTCACAATCTACATAACTGGGGTGCATTCAAGATCAAACCATTTATGCCTACAGTATTTGGCGATGGTAAGATAGCACAGTTTACTACTCACTCATATCCTACTATAGGTTTCTATATGTTGATAGCTATCAGCTTGCTAAGTCTTCTTGCTTTCTTTGCTAAACAGAAAGCCATGAAAGAGACAGAGAAATAAGACACATGAAGCTAAAGGAGCTTAAATAGTATGAATGGCATCAAAAAATTTATCATATCTCTATTGTTGCTGTATACTTCTCTATGCTCTTTGAAAGCTTCGTCAGCACTACAGACTGCTATAGATAATGCACCTGATGGCTCCATACTCAAACTTCCCGCTGGTAGATACAAGGGCGGTATCACTATCGACAAATCCATCACCATCATAGGTAAAGAGGATGGTGTCATCATAGATGGAGAAGGTAATGGCACAGTCATCACTGCAAAAGGCTCATATATCACTCTCAAAAATCTACGGATTGTGGGTAGTGGTGATAGACATGAAAACCTTGATGCAGCCATCAAACTGTCCGATGGCAAACAGTGTGAAATTAGTGACTGTGTGATAGAGGATTGTCTCTTTGGCATAGACTTGCAAATGATGAATAACTCTATCATATCAAACAACCATATAACTTCCAAAAAGATGGAGTTGGGTCTTCGTGGAGATGGACTACGATTATGGTACAGCAACGATAATATAGTCAAGAAAAATAGACTCATAAGATCGAGAGATATGGTAGTGTGGTATTCACATGGCAACGAGATAGTAGACAACTATGGTAGAGAAAATCGCTACTCACTACACTTCATGTATGCTGGAAAAAATATCGTCAAGAACAATACCTATGAACTCAACTCTGTTGGGATATTTTTCATGTATTCACAAGATACTATAGCCATAGGCAATGTGATCAAAAGCTCCCTAGGTGCTACTGGCATGGGTATAGGTCTCAAAGATGTATCTAACTTCATCATAAAGAACAACACCATACTCTACAATGCACAAGGACTATATATAGATAGATCACCATTTGAGCCAGGTAGCTACAACCACATAGAGGGCAACAAGATATTGTATAATGCAGAGGCACTACACTTTCACTCACTAAGTGAAAACAATATCATCAAAGACAATGTCATCATGGGAAATATAGAGGATATAGTAAACGACAGTAGAGGTAGCAAGACAGACGAAAATGAGATATCAGGCAACTATTGGGATAAGTATGAAGGCTTTGATAGAGATGGTGACAATGTAGGCGACACGCCTCACAAAGTCTACCAATATGCGGATCAATTATGGGTGTACAATCCAGATGTGAAGTTCTTCTATGGATCACCTGTCATATCGCTACTAAATTTTCTCGCAAAATTGGCACCATTTACCAAGCCACTATTCCTAATGGAAGATGCAAAACCTCAAGTGAAGATCAAAGGATAATCATGGCAAAAATCAAAACAGAGAGAAGAGAGTTTATCAAATACTCTACGCTAGGTCTACTTGGTGTAGTGTTAGCAGGAGGATTTGTAATAGCCCCCAAAGCAGTCAGAGCAGAAAACAGACTCAGACCACCTGGTGCTATCAGTGAAAAGGAGTTTCTAGCCCTCTGCATCAAGTGCGGTCAGTGTCTTCAAGTATGTCCATACCACTCTATCAAGTTGACAGATATAGGATATGGTCATGGCGTAGGTACTCCACACATAGATGCCAACGAGAGAGGATGTTATGCTTGCAATGCTGTACCTTGTGTACTCGCTTGTCCTAGTGGTGCTTTGGATCACAGTTGTGAAAAGACCGAAGATATCAAGATGGGTGTAGCAGTATTGGAGTCACCGCAGAGCTGTATAGCTATCTCCAAGACTCCTGTACCAAAAGGGTATAATGAGAAGATGCAGCAATTTGTAGATGGTACAAGAAATGTCACAGAATTGGAGCTAGAGCTACTCAAAAAATTTGATGGATATGAGGGCAAACAGTGTACTCTATGTGCAGATATATGCCCTATACCAAATCCATTGACTGCCATCGCCATGCTTCCAGATAGTAAAGGCGGTAGAAGACCAGAGATATATGACGGATGTATAGGTTGTGGAGCATGTCAAGAGGTATGCCCTACCTCTACGCCATCTATAGTCGTCAAGCCCAGAGTGACATATGAACAATTTTATAGTAATGCTTAGGAGATATGTATGAGATATGAAAAGATAGGAGTTTTTGCCTTCAGTTTGGTGACACTAGTAGCATTGACAGGATGTGGAGATGACAACGACCAAAAGAATCAAGCAGGCGAGAACTCAACAAAAAAGAGTAGTGGTTCAGCCACAGTCCAATCACCCAAGATAGAGATAGTGACAAACAGTAACGCCAAAGAGATAAAAGTCAAAGAGAAAGCTGTGGACAAAAATCAGAGCAGGTCATACTATTATGACTACAATATCAAGAGCGAATATGACCAAAACTCCAAACCTGCAAATGAAGATGCAGGAGTCAGAGCCAAGCCTAGGACAGCTATAGATGCCAACATAAACATACGAAGTCCATATGAGAAGATACAAGTATCTATGCTAGTCAAACAACTGAGTAAGACATTTATAGTCAAATGCTCCGCTTGTCACAATGACTATGCCAATGGTGTCATAGGTCCATCACTGCTAGGTAGAAGTAGTGACTATATATATGGGAAGATAGCTGATTTCAAGAGTGGAAAAAAATCCAATCCGCTCATGACTGATCTGATAAACATGATGAGTGATGATGAGATACGAACGCTTGCCAATGAGATATACGGATTTAACAGCGAGCTAAAGAAGATGAGGGAGGGTGTCAAATGAAAAATGCAATAGTAGGTGTGTTGGTACTTTTGGTACTAGGAGTTGCTGCTTATGTAGCATCAGTCGGTGGAGCATACAATGGTGGCGAACATGGGAGAGTCATAGCAGACATAGGTAGCAAAGTCGCAAATTCAAAAAGTAGCAAGACAGATGAGAAGGATGACCGTGCAAAAGAGAGTGACGAATTAAATGCACTCCGCAACAAAGCAGGAAATGTTTCCAAGTTTGATGTGAGCGAGGACTATGATCGTAAGTGTTCTTCATGTCATGGTATAGATGGCTCAGGATTTCAAAATGGCAAAAAGATGATGGGACCAAGACTCTTTGGTCAAAGAGCAGACGAGCTATACAAGAAATTGATAGATTTCAAATCTGGACGCAAAGAAAATGTGGTTATGAAAGGTCTATTGATACCTTTGAGCGAAGAGGATCTGCGAGTACTTGCAGACGAGATAGGTGACTTTCCAGCTAGAGCAGAGGCAGCCAAAAACAAATAGTATCCTAAGGAGACAGAGTGGATAAGTACAACAATAGAGAGACCATCAAGCGATCTTCGTTTTGGTCTACATTTATCAGCACCACTAGAGAGGGCAAAAAGTTTTTGAGCTATCGCTCCAAGCGATGGATACTTGTCATAGCTATCCATCTGCTCTTTTTCCTCTCATTTGCTATAGATATACAAACACTTGAGGGGACACTTAACGGTTCTAGATTTTTAGGGTTTCACCTCATTGATCCATTTACGACCATGGAGATGTTCCTTGCGGAGCATCATCTACATATCAATATCATCATAGGTGTAAGCACTATAGTGATATTTTATCTCTTAGTGGGTGGCAGAAGCTACTGTGCATGGGTCTGCCCATATGGTATACTCAGTGAGATAGGTGAAAAGTGGCACAATAAACTAGTAGCCAAAAAGATCATCAAAGAACACAAGTTTGACCATAGGGTGAGATATATCTTTTGGGCTATATTTTTGATACTCTCATTTACTAGTGGATATATGGTATTTGAGACTTTCAATGTAGTCGGTATCATGAGTAGATTTATCGCTTATGGTTGGAGCTTGGCTCTTATATGGGTTCTTTTGGTACTAGCACTAGAGGTCTTTTTTTCTCGTCGTGCATGGTGTACATACATATGCCCCATAGGCACTACATACGGTATGATAGGCAAAGTCTCAGCCCTCAGAGTAGAGTGGAATGACAACTGCGATAGTTGTATGGTCTGTCACGATGTCTGCTTCGAAAATCAAGTACTAGAGATCACAAAGGCAAAGTACAAGAAGCAGATAGATGAAAAAGATATAAAGACTGCCTATATTTCAGGTGCAGACTGTACACTATGTGGACGATGTATAGATGTGTGCCATGAAGATGCACTAAAGTTTGATTTTAGATTGAAGAGTTTGGTATAGATGATAAAGATAGATAATTTAACAAAAAAGTTTGACAAGAGCATATCTCTAGATAGTGTCTCTTTGGAGTTTGTCAAAGGTGACTCAATAGCACTGATGGGAGCAAATGGAGCTGGCAAGACCACACTCATCCGTTCGATATTGGGATACTACCATCCCACTAGCGGTGGCGTACTTGTCAATGGACTCAATCCTATCAAGGAGCGGACAGAGGTACTCAAACATATCAGCTTCGTACCACAACTACCGCCACCTATCAAGCTAAGTATCAATGAACTCATCTACTATGTATGTAAAAGCTCAGGAGCAGATAAGGGTGAGATATACAGCTACGCAGAGAGGATGAAGCTAGATATCAAGTCAAATCTCCATAAGTCATTTTTCAAACTCTCAGGCGGAATGAAACAGAAGCTTCTCATAGCCATCTCTCTAGCCAAAGAGAGTGAGATAGTGATATATGACGAGCCAACAGCCAATCTAGATCCAAAAGCTAGAGATGATTTTTACAATCTCATAAAAGAGAACAGAAGCGACAAGCTATCTCTCTTTGTTACCCACCGTATAGAGGAGGTGGAGGAGCTGGTCAATCGCAAGATATATATGGATCTAGGAAAGGTAGTATCCGATGAACGCATTTAGAGCTATATTGCTTCTATCTATCTCCCTACTATATTTTAGTGGATGCGACAAGAAACCCATCACTACAGAGCTTCGAGAAGTCCATTGGGATAGAGACATGTGCGAAAGATGCAAGATGGTAGTGAGTGATAGACAACATGCCATACAAGTGATAGACCCAAAGAGTGGCAAATCATATATGTTTGATGATATAGGATGTGCTATACTATGGTTTGATGATGAAAAAATAGCATGGAGAGATAGTGCCAAGATATGGATCACCGATGCTAAAACTGGCAAGTGGCTAGATGCACGAACAGCCCTCTACGACAGCCACAACATCACGCCTATGGCGTATGGCTTTACAGCACATAAGGACAAAGATAGCATAAAGAGTGGCGAAAAAGTGCTACACTTCAATGACTTACCGAAACTTATAAGAGACATAGAACAAAAAAACAACACAAGAGGAGTCCGCCAATGAAGAGTCTCAGCAATCTACTACTCATAGCATACCTAGACCTCAAAGAGTCCATTAGAGCCAATTGGTTCATAGTCTATTCAGTAGTCTTTGGTGGGCTTATAGCCCTCTTTTTTATCGCAGGCATCACCGAATCGCAAGTGATGGGCTTCTCAGGTCTCAGTAGGCTTCTGCTGATGTATATACAGGTCACTATAGTGATACTACCTATCTTTATACTAGTGACTACTGTCCGTTCCATATCAGGCGATAGAGATAGCCACATACTAGAGTATATGCTCTCCTTTCCTATATCCCTCAAAGAGTACTATTGGGGCAAGGTGCTAGGACGCTTTATTACAGTATTTTTACCTGTATTTATGGCGATGTTTTTTGCTATAGTATATGGTGTATTTATGGGTGCAGAGGTGCCATGGAGTATATTTTTCTTATACACTGGTCTACTGTTTGCTATGAGTTCGGCATTTTTGGGTATAGCTTTTTTCGTATCATCCATAGTCAAATCATCAGAGATGGCTCTTGGTATATCCTTTTTCGTATGGATATTTCTACTAGCATTTATAGATATAGCTCTCATATCACTCATGATGCAACAGCGGATGAGTACAGGTCTCATCATATCTATAGCCATGGCAAACCCTATGGAGATCTTCAGGGTGGCTGCCATATCACTGTTTGACCCAGAGCTTACCGTCATGGGGCCAGTGGCATTCTATATACTAGATAGTATGAGCCGTGCTACATTCATAGTAGTATCGGTACTATACCCTCTCGCTCTAGGTCTTGTTTTTGCCTTTTTGGGTTTTCAAGTCTTTGCCAAAAGAGATTTAGTTTAGACTGTTACCAAATACCATTAAATTTCAAAATATTTTTATCGTTTTTTAGGGTCTCGATTCTGATTTTTTTTGGAATTGTCTTGACTTTTGGGGTAGAATACTCAAAGCAAAAACAAGCTACAATAGAATATGTCACACAATCCAAGAGCCTCAATTAACTGCACACTAGATGACCAACTAGTAGTCTAGCTCATTCCGATCCGTCCTCGGCTGGGATGCATGCAGTGAGCTTAGATTGTTACCAAAATCTCTTCACAAGGCTTGTTCTTGGCGATATTTATAACTGTTTTAGTTGTTGTAATTATCGTGTACATTCCCACCAAAATGCTGGGAACGAGAGACTGGTAGCAGAAGTGATACTATCTAGTTGCACACTTGTTAGC
>WFMX01000199.1 GCA_015488875.1 Campylobacterota bacterium
ATCATTTGCTAGAGCTTTGCAACTGCAACTATTGCATACTCTAGCAGTAGTGTCGTTGTTCCAGTCTCTGCCTGCTGATTCATTGTTGTAGATATCTAAAATTTCTGAGCTGCTTAATGCTCTGCTCCATATTTTTACTTCGTCTAGTTTACCATCAAAAAAATATCTATTACTGTGATATTTTCCCATCAACAAGGATGTATTAGAAGTTGTAATGCTTCCAGATCTTGATCTTGTAGATTTTTTCTTGTTTCCCACTCCATCGGCAATATAGAGCTTCATTTTAGAGTTCTTGTCGTAGACTGCTGTTATCATATGCCAATTATCAAACCAGTGTTTTGGATTTTTAATATATCTTTGTCTCTTGATGCCATTGAGATATAGATCAAAAATTATATATTCAGTTCCTGAAAAACCAGGAAAAGGGAAAGGTGGTGGCTTACGATAGTATCTTGTACGCCATCCGCTAGAGCCATCATATTTGCTTATATACTCTTGTCTGGCACCATCTCCTACAGGGTATACCCAAAAAGATACGCTCATAGAGCCTGTGATATTTAGCTTTGGGTCATCTGCTACCTCTATGTAGTCATCACTGCCATCAAAACTTGCACCTTTGCATATATAGTCTGGCGAAGTAGTTTTGGCTACTCCATTTACGGTAGGATTCGTAGTGCCATTTAAATGATTGAGAGAATTATCTACTACATCATCGCCATTAGCACTATCGAAGTTACACTCATCAAATCTATACTCTGCTACTAGAGAAGAGTCCAATATAGTTATATATACAGTAGCAGTTGAGTTGCTATCTTCTGTGTCTTTGATAGTGTATGTGAATGTATCACTACCGAGAAATCCGCTATTGGGGGTGTAAGTATAGCTACCATCTGCATCTACTCCCGACAGCATGCCATTATCGGGTGTAGTATTGGAGATGACGCTTAGATCTCTGCCTATATCATTGTCTAGTACATTGGCACTCACAGGAGTATTTCTATCTGCGGTTGCATAGTCGCTATATGCTTTGATGCAGATACTGCGATCTCTCATAGATCCATCATAGTTATTTTTTGCCAATTCATTGTCGTACATATCTGATATCTCGACCCAATCCAAGGCTTGATTGTGGATCTTTACCTCATCTATAGTACCTTCAAAATTTTGATTGATATCAAAAGAGCCTCCACTGTCAGGCACTCCATCCATCTCTTGACCCAGCTCGAAATATGATACTTGCAGTGTCGACATAAATGTTCTGTTGATGCACTCTATCTTTCTACCATCTACAAATATGCAATTATTGTAACCACCGCTTGTTGTTCGTCTCCAAACTAGATGATGCCACTGATTGTCTATGAGATTTATATCGCTAGGCATACTTACATAATAGTATGACTGGTCCCCCAAGTTTACCACCACTTCATTGTGGTTACTTATCCTCAGCTCTGCCACATCCCAATCTTCATCTTGTGGTTTCCCACTCTGCTGTGAATCAAACAGAGTCTGTACGCTACCAGTAACTGCACTGCCTGTCTTGTACCACAGTGAGATAGTGAAATCATTCAGCCCATCTATGGATGCAGGATCTAACTCTACAAAATCTGTGATATTGTCGCTACCAAAATCACCAAGTCTACCCACTACTCCATCGGGACCACTCTTCATACTACTCGGAACAGTACCACTTCGCGACTTACCATCATATCCATTGACACTATGGTCTTTGATCTCTGACGCAGTACCATCCCATACACACTCATCGAACCAATAATTTGCTACAGGGGCGGTAAAGCTATATGCTGGGACAGTAAACTCTATATGAAGTGTGGGAGATTTGATATGATCTTTTTCATACGATATAGCTACTCTTCTGCAACTACTATCTATGCAATTTGCCCCTGCCTTTATCATGAATGCCATAGCATTACCACTCTGCCAACCAGCAAGACCTATAAGTTCATCTACAATATCCACCAAAGATGGAGTCCTCTGATCTACGCCTCTATCATCTATGGTAGCCCATGCAGGCACACTGCTCCAATCCACACTATTTGTACTCTCTGCTCTATTTGTGATATCGCCAGTTGTAGTTGTGTATGTCGATGGATCAGGAGATGCTTCACCTGTGACTACCAAATCGGTCTGGTTGCTATATGCTTCATCGACTGTAAACTGTATATATGCTTTGGTGATAGTGGCATTTGACGGTATATCTACACTATCAAATCTCATGCCTATCTTTTGGGCTCTGCCGCCATCGTATACAAACTCAAGATCAGAGCTATTAATATAGATAGAGTGGTCATCCAATCGCTCCTCAGCATCATCACTGCCTGATACGATATGAGTCTCTAGCGTATACCCACTAAGCCAACTACTACATAAAAGAAGTTGGATAAATAAAATTTTTAATATCATAAGATTGCCTCCTGTCTCGTTCTATTGGGGAAGAAGATATTGAGAAAGCTAGCACAATTAATATATTATACCACAACCATGACTTACAAAAGAGTTAAATATCTCTTGAATTTATCTTTTTTGTGATGCGTTCATAAATTTCATTTAATCGTCTCTTGTCCCAAGGTATATCTATATGATACATATCAGCACTATTAGCCATCTCAGAGTAGTATCTATATCTATCTCTCTTTAGAGAGGAAAAGTCTATAAATCGACCAAGATATAGAGTTTTGAACTTATCTATACCTTTTATCATATAGATGCCTATATCGCTATCTGCTTTAGATCTATGGAGTTTAAAAATTGCAGAGATTGGCTTGGGTTTATCTGCAAAATCTTCTCTATATCCACCTAAAGATTCTAGCTCTCTATAGGGTCGAGAAAAAGGATATGATGGTATAGCATAGTAGATATCTCTCTTTTTCTCTATAGCTAAACTATCATCAGAAAGCAGGGTATGCCCTCTATCCAAAAAATATTCTGTTAGTGTAGATTTGCCACCCAATGACGGTGCGGAAAGCAGTATGGCTCTGCCGTTTACCTCTACGGCACCCACATGAAGTATATTGTATACCTGCTCTAGCTCTAGTATCATCGGGAAAAATGTATGAAATATCCAAAATTGCAATCGTTTAGGATTATAGTATCTACCCTTGACATAGTAAATTTCTTGCTTATCACTCTCCCAACACAATGAAACTATATCTTTTATCTCTAACGCCCACGAGAAATTGCTGATAGACTCCAAAAGAGGCAGGGTACTATGATAACGAATATTTTGACCAGACAACATTGTCCACTCACTATACTCTACATATCTATTTTGCAGATAGGAGGGACTTTTTTCGATGATAAATATACTATCAAAGCTCTCGTCTAGCATCTCATCTTTGAGCTGAGGCTCATCAACAAAGATGAGATTGTGCTGGAATATCACCATAAGTATTTGACTACAAATATCACTTTTGTTTAATGCCAAATAGCTTTTCAGGTGATACAGGGTTGAATGAGTTGTCAAATACCGAAGGAGTACCCCTCACATCTAATTCTAGCACTGCTTTTATAGATTTTTCCATAGATGCCTTAGTATCGTCCGAGTAGTTGAATGGTTTTTTGGCATCTTTTATAAGTGAACTATACTCCTTAGATCCATCTAGCATAATCTTTTCAAATCTCTCTGCTTTCTCTTTGTCATCTTTGCCTTGCATGATCCACTCTACCATAGCTGGGGCATTTTTATGAAAACTCAAAGGGAATAGTATTACATGTACAGTATAGTCGTTTAGTTTTCCTTTGGCATTTTTTTCAAATCTCTTACAGTATGAACACTCGGGATCAGTCACCAAATATATCTCTTTTTTACCACTACCATAACTAAAGGATACACTATCTCTGATCACCTTGACATCACTAGGAAACCTAAGTAGTTTGCCCTCTTTGTCTGCCGCATTGCCGAAATATACCATACCTGTCTTTTTATCTACAAAAACCATCACTTTTTGTGAGCCATTTTGGCTTTTGCCCTCTGCTTTTACGAAATATACACTATCTTTGTCGATGGCAGCCTTTATCACTAATCTTGGATTGTCAAACACTTTTGACAACCCCTTGATCTCATCCAACTTTGCTTGGTCTGTGATGATTTCAGTAGCACTAGCTATACTCACTACTGCTAATATACCCAATGTCAATATCTTTTTCTTCATAAATAACTCTCTTTTATTAAAATGTGATACATTATATCATATGTTATAGAGCTATTTATAGTAATTTTCAGATAAAATTGTTTATTATAGAGATTTATGGTAAAATAATCTCTTTTATTTTTACAGACATCAGCCTACCTCAGATTAAGGATCGCCTCAATGAGACACTTTTTGACACTCAAAGACTTTAGCAAAGATGAACTATTAGAGATGATAGACCTATCCATCAAGATCAAAGAACAGACTAAGAAAAAGCAGTTTGTCCCATACTTAGAGCATCAAACCCTAGGTATGATATTTGAAAAAAGCTCCACTAGGACACGCGTCAGTTTCGAAACAGGCATATATCAGCTAGGGGGCATAGGGCTATTTCTCTCTAGCAACGATATGCAACTAGGTCGTGGTGAACCTATGAAAGATACTGCTAGAGTCATATCCAGAATGGTCGATATGGTGATGATACGGACATACTCTCAAACCAGTCTCGAAGAGTTCGCTAGATACTCCAAAGTACCACTCATAAATGGTCTGACCGATGAGTATCACCCAGTACAACTTATGGCGGATTATCTCACTATGCTAGAGTGTGGTAAAGGAGACAATCCTATCTGTGCTTATGTAGGGGATGGTAACAATATGGCACACTCTTGGCTGATGTTGGCTAGCAAGCTAGGTTTTGAGCTTCGCATAGCTACTCCAAAGGGCTATGAGTGCGACAGCTCTATAG
>WFMX01000200.1 GCA_015488875.1 Campylobacterota bacterium
ATTTCGATCACGACAGAGCAGCATATGTAGACCAATTCCTAAAAAACATATCATACCCTAGCCAAACAGATATGAGCAGATACCTCTCTATAGGCAGTAGCGACGAGTTGAGATCATTGCTATCCTACAGATGGGATAGTGAGAGAATGAGAGAAATACTAGCTAGAGGTACAGAGATAGATATATATCTAGGTGGCAAAGACCAGATCATAGATAGTGCAAAAGCTTTCGAATTTTTATCGCCTATTGGCACCACAACTCTCATCAAAGATAGTGGACATATTTTGCATGCTGCAAATTCTCACGAAATTGACGAATGAGATAACGATATACGATACAATCAAAGAACACTGCTATAAATTATAATCAAATCAGCAAAATATGGCGTTACAAAAGGACAATAGTATGTCAGCAGAATTAGCACGATTTCAAAACTTCGAAAAGTTAAAAGATACAGAGAAAAAAAGAATTTTTGCTGAAAGTGTCACCAGGGATAAGGCGAGTAATACTACTATAAATGCTAGCATCAAACCTCAATCTCTTTGAGTATGTGGCTTGGTAGATCTTTTGTGGCAGATGCTCCTAGTATCTCTAGCTTTTTAAACTGGCTAGTGATGCTTCCACTACCTGTGTGTAGCTTCCGATAGGTATCGTCATATGTTCTTTGGACTCTTGCTATCTGAGAGCCTAGCTTGTCTATATCTTCTACGAAGCCTACAAATTTATCAAATAAATGTCCTGCTCTTTTGGCTATCTCTGTGGCATTTCTCCTCTGGTGTTCATATCTCCAAGTATTCTCTACAGCTCTGAGTGCCACCATCAGAGTGGTGGGTCCTACGAGTATGACATTTTTTTTGAATGCATAGTCAAATAGTGTAGCATCATACTCCATCGCCATCAGCAACGCACTCTCCACAGGCACAAACATGAAGATAAAGTCTAGCGTCTCAACTCCCCGAAGTCCTCTATAATCCTTGCTACTCAAATCTTTGATATGTTTCTTGATGGACCCTATGTGTTGGTCAGCATATTTACTTTTATGAGTCTCATTCTCTTCGGATATATATCTCTCATATGCCTTTAGTGATGTCTTTGCATCTACGATGATCTCTCTATTGTCAGGCAGATAGACTATAACATCTGGGCGATATCTGTTACCATCACCCTCATGCTCTAAGCTCACCTCTCTCTTATATGACTCCCCCGCTCTGAGTCCAGAGTTTTCTAGCACTCTTTCTAATATCATTTCGCCCCATATGCCTTGTGTTTTGCTCTCTCCTTTTAGGGCGTTTGTGAGATTGTTCGCCTCTTGACTCATCTGTAGGTTTATCTCTTTTATGTTTTTGATCTCCGCCTGTAGCATAGATCTCTCTTGAGTCTCTTTCACATAGACATCATTTATCTGCTTTTTAAACTCTTCAAACTGCTTCTTGATGGGTGATATCATACTGCTGATACTCTCTATGTTTTGTTCCGAGAAGCTCTGTGAATTTTGCTGGAGTATATTGTGAGCTAGCTGGGTAAACTCTAGTTTCATATCTGCTTTAGCACTCTGTAGGGTATCTATCCTCTCCTTGCTTATCCTCATCTCACTCTCTAGCTTGCCTTCTAGCTCTTTGATAATACTTTGTGATTGTGATAGCTGAGAGTATACTCTCTCTAATTTGCCACCCTGCTCCCCTATCTCACTCTCTAGCTTATCTACATAGTAGCTCTTCTCTGTTAGTGTCGATTGGGTCATGGTGAGTGATGTAGTGAGATTGAGTTTTGACTCTTCATAGCTTGATTGCAGATTTTTATACTCATCGCGGAGCTTCTTATGTCTAGTCAATCTCTCTTGTGACTCCCTCAATCTCTCTATATATATAGCATTTTTTTGCTCTAGTCTATGGTAGTTGGCTCGCTCTTCATCATACGATTTTTGATACTCTTTACTTAGAAGTTGTGATCTGTTGTGATTATCTATCTCGTTATCAAGTCTCTCTTGTAGTGATGATATAGTGGAGTTCATATCACTTTTGATATGCCCGATCTCCATCTCATATCTCTTTCGCAAAAGAAGCAAACCTATAAGCCACACGACTATACCACCAACTATCATCGATACAGATGCTATTATCAATTCATTCATTGTCTTCCTTTGAAAAAGATTGTAAATAAAATATCATATGTTACTTAGAACCATCCTTAGTCGTTGAAACTTCACTGAAAAACCTAGGGATCTGACCTGGGCTGTCGAAAAACACCATTAATACACTCTTTCTATTTCCACTTATTTGCTAGGTAGTAATGATAGGGGTCTGGTGATTTGTGATGCGTGGAGCATAGCGGAATGCATCATGAATAACCTGACCTCGGCTACACAACACCGTTATGCTACAGTCGAGGTCGAACAATTTCTATACGAGGACACAGCTTCCGTTCGCTTCGCTCACGAAACCAATGTCCCCTAATTGTTAGACCCATACCATTTTTATCATCCAAAAATAAGGAATGAGATATGAGCTTATTTGGGTGTTTTTCGACAGCCTAGGTCAGACCTGGGATTTGCAGTTTAAGTGAAAATTTAGCTATAAAGGTCATCCCATTTTTATTCTATCAAATAATGAATATTTCTAGATATTATATTTATAAATTTTTGTTGCAATTTATATCATCCACATTATGCGTAATAATTGGTGCGTTAGCAAACAGCACCCTACACGACCCCCCAAAGAAAAACATATGATAAAAGATGTAGATTCCCGTAGGGTGCGTTTGCAAACGCACCGTGAGCTACAAAGGTGCAATAAGATTATATTTCGGTAATAAAATTA
>WFMX01000201.1 GCA_015488875.1 Campylobacterota bacterium
CTCGCATAGGCATTGTTCAGCGTCGACTGAGATATAACGGTGTTGCAGTTTAGCCGAGGTCAGATTGGTTTTTAGTTTTTGGTGCTTAGTTTCTGGCTCCAATTAGGGGACATTGGTTTCGTGAGCGTAGTGAATGAAAGCTGTGTCCCCGCATAGAAATCATTCGACCTAGGCTGAGATATAACCGTGTTGCAGTTTAGCCGAGGTCTGGTGATAACGATTCACTCCACTTCGTTACGCAAATCATTATCAGTAATCACTTCCTACTCCGTAAGCTCCCCAAGAATAGTTTTTATCTTCTCTTGAGTATCTTTCACCGCTTTTATCGTCTCTTTGTCGGAGATATCTAAGTTGGCTATCCAATTTTCTATAGATGGGAAGGCTATATGTACACTATCATCACCCTTTTTCTTATATATGACGAGTGAGAATGGAGCATATGCACCAGCGTCTGGATGGTTTTCTTGGACTGGATAGATGGCATTAAATCTTATGATGGAGTAGGTATCAAAGAAGTCATAGTCATCATGGTCAAACCCATATGATTTTGGTACCAAAAAACCTACAGGACCCAACTCACCCTCAAACTCCTCTTTGAAACTATCTTTTGCATCACTATAGCTATCACCATCTTCAAGCTCAAACTCAGTAGTGAACTCCGTGATGGCTATCTCTGCTTTGGCATTATGCTTTACAGGTAGATAAGCACCATTTGGCAACGCCTTGTGTAGGGCATCATCCACTAGCTTAGCATATGCGACTAGATCTTGATCATTCACAGGTATGCTAGTCACCTTTGACATACCAGCTAGTGATAGAGTAGCTATATTGATTGTATGCTTTTTACCATCCTCATATATCGACATAGATAGAGGCGTAATGAGACCAATGGTTGGATACTTTTTCATGAGTTTTGAGATCAACTCTTTATTGGTAAATATAGCTAGGTTATACTCTTTGTGCTGAACCTTTCCATATCGCTTGGAAAATATAGAGTTCATGTCGTTGTTGACATCGACAGGTAGACCACTCTCACCAAATGCCTTATCTATACTCTTGGCACTGAGTGTACCCTTTGAGTTGTCCGCACTAAATATCTGGATATTTTGATCCGCAGTAGCAAAAACATCAACAGTGAGCAACAATATTGCACCCACCAAGAGCTTAAAAATCTTTTTCATCATCATCCTTTTAAATTAATTTGACTATATTTTACCATAAAATTGATGTTTAGGTATTGTTTGGATACAATTATAGCTACAAAAGAGGAGTATACATGTCATATAGTCTAAAAGAGATCGCAAAATCTATCGGTATGGATTTTCAAGGTGATGATGTCGAGATCACAGGTATTCATACATTATCAGAGGCGACAGATAGCCAATTGAGCTTCTTCAACTCAGCCACATATCAAGATCAACTTGCCGATACAAAAGCTGCAGCCGTCTTGATAGAGGAGAAGTATGCAGATCTACTACCTAGTAGCACCATAGCACTTATCACTGATGAACCATATCTCAAATTGGCATTAGCTTCTAAGATCTTTACCCACAAGATAGAGACCAAAGGTGGTCACCCACATATGGGTGAGGGCTGTGACATAGACAAGCGGATCAGATTTGGTAAAAATGTAACCCTTGGTAACAATGTCACATTACTAGCAGGTTGCTACATAGGTGATGATGTCACCATAGGCTCAAATACACTACTTCATGCCAATGTGTCGGTCTATCACCATACAAAGATAGGAGATGACTGTATCATACATAGTGGTACAGTAATAGGTAGCGATGGCTATGGATTTGCCCATACCAAAGAGGGCGAACATATCAAAATCTACCAAAATGGCAATGTAGTCATAGAAGATAGTGTAGAGATAGGAGCCAACTGTACCATAGATAGAGCGGCCTTCGGCTCTACCATCATCCGTAGAGGCACTAAGCTAGACAATCTCATACAGATAGCACACAACTGCGTAGTGGGAGAGCATACACTATGTGCAGCCCAATCAGGCCTCGCAGGCTCCGCGACACTGGGTCGGAATGTAGTCATAGGTGGACAAACCGCCATATCTGGACACTTGCATGTAGGTGACTTCGCTACCATAGGTGGCAAATCAGGAGTCACCAAGTCCCTAGAGGGTGGTAAAGTCTATGTAGGTGTACCTGCTATAGATCGTAGATTGTGGCTCAGGATACAGGCGAAGATATCGGCATTAGGCAAAAGAAAAAAATAGTGCTATAATACTACATAAACTATAAACATAAAGGATTCATATGAGTGAAAAGAGTAGAGAGATAGACGAGATGAGATTGAGTGGGACAAAAAATGGCAAGATATCCGTAGCAGTCATAGATAAACCTTATGGCGAAAATAGTGATAGTGTAGTCAGTATAGCCATAGCTCTTCAGGGTAACACAGATGAGCCAGATTGGAAAGTGCATCTACCCAAAGAGAATATAGACAGTATCATTTCGGCTCTCGCGAAAGCAAAAGAGAGTTTGGGATAATTACAAATTTGCTACATGCACTTTGTATGTTAGCTCTCCTCTGCTATCATACTCTTGTATAATTCGAGTGCTTTGTCCATGGCACCTCTATCTGGTATTTTTCTACCTGCTATATAGCCTATGATCTTGCCATCATCATCAACTTTCGGAGATATATGGACTTGTACTAGATAATACTTTCCATTTTTGGACATATTTTTGACATACCCTTCCCAAGAGTTACCTAATTTTATAGTATTCCACAAACCCTCGAAAGCAGCCTTTGGCATATCTGGGTGACGATTGATACTATGCGGAGAGCCTATCAGCTCCTCTTTTGTATAGCCTGTCATTTCTCGAAATTTTCTATTTGCGTATACTATCACTCCTGCTGTATCTGTCTCAGTGATCATCACTCCCCCATCAAACGGTATCTCTCTATCTATAGGGTCAGGTTTTAGTATAGCTTTACCTGTTTTGACATTTTTAATAACTTTTTCCAAATAAATCGCTCCAAATAATATAATTAGACTTCTTGTAAAACTCTGATGTTTTATATCAAATTATAAGAGAATATATGCTTAATTATGATA
>WFMX01000202.1 GCA_015488875.1 Campylobacterota bacterium
ATGCTACTCGCTATCATAGGCATACTTATCTATATCTCGTTTAGATTTGAGTGGAGATTTGCTCTAGCCTCTGTGATGGCATTGATACATGATGTCACCATAGCAGTAGGTGCTATAGTACTCTTCAATGTGGAGGTCAATCTAGATATATTGGCAGCCATTCTGACTATCTTAGGATATTCACTGAACGATACTATCATAGTATTTGACCGTATTCGTGAGGGTATTAGGACTATCAAAAATCCAGATCTATCTCACATTATAGATGAGTCTGTCACTAGGACATTATCTCGTACTACGCTGACATCGTTGACTACATTTTTGGTCGTCTTGACGCTATATCTATTTGGTGGAGAGATCATCAAAGGATTCAGCTTTACACTACTAGTGGGTATCATAGTCGGTACATATTCATCTATATTTGTCGCTTCACCTATACTCTTATGGCTAGGCTTTGATGTCCAAGGCTTCAGGACAAAAGAGGCGGCGAAGCTCAAGAGAGAGAAAGAGAAAGAGAAGATGAGAGCTATGTATGAGCAGGGAACTATCTAAGTAGTTAATTTTACATTAGATATTTTGCCCAACTAATGGGATAAGATGGCTTTGGACTCGTCAAAAGGTGAGGCATAAGCATCGCTTTTGAGTTTTGCTTTTGCAGATTTGGTAGTCCTAAACCTATTATCTCCATAGTGGAACTTAGATAAATACAAGGAGAACGAAATGCAGTGGGGAAAAGTCTTTTATATCTTTTTTACTTTGATGAGTTTGACTACAAGTGCCTCTTTTTTATATGAGAACTCTCTTGTGGCTCTCTTCATAGCAGGAAGCGTCAATGTCATATCTACCATACTCAAGGTAGGTGTACGAAATATACTCTCAGCAGAACTGTTAGCGGGTTCATTGGTCGCAGACCTACACTTGATACCAGCATTTATAGCTATGAAGTTTTATAGCTCTGATACTATAGCTGTGGGATTGGTGATAGGTGCTGTCATAGCCAATATCTATACACTCATCATATCTATGATAGAGAGTCGTAATGAGAAAGAGTATTTCTAATGAAGAGCAGATCTATAGTCTCTATGCCAGAGTTGGACGGCGATGATAGTCATGCAAAACGGTTAGAGATACGAGATTACTTCAACTTCGTGTATGATAGATATGAATCACTATTTGCCCTTTTGGCAGACGATGACTCGTACTATCAGAGAGCCGATAGATTGAGACATCCACTCATCTTCTATTATGGTCATACTGCTTCATTTTTCATCAACAAACTAAAACTAGCTAAAGCTATAGATGATAGGGTAGATCCCCAACTAGAATCTATTTTTGCTGTAGGCGTAGATGAGATGAGCTGGGACGATCTCAATGCCAAGAGCTATGCATGGCCTAGTGTAGAGGAGACAGTCATCTACCGTAATAGAGTCAGAGAAGTGGTCAATAGTCTCATAGATACTCTTCCTCTCGAACTCCCTATCGCCGATAATTCTATATGGTGGGTGATACTCATGGGCATAGAGCATGAAAATATCCACATAGAGACCTCTTCAGTCTTGATCCGCCAACTACCACTATCTAATGTTCTGACATCAGAGAGATGGAGTCGCAGTAGAGTCGTAGGTGATAGCCCTGCAAATATCTTGCTTAGTGTACCATCAACTCAAATATCCATAGAGGGATTAGAAACATCACAATATTATAGTTGGGATAATGAATATGGCACTCACGAGGCAGATATACCAGCCTTTAGAGCATCCAAATATCTAGTCTCAAACGGTGAATATCTACCATTTGTAGAGGATGGTGGATATCTGGAGGATCGCTTTTGGAGTGCAGAAGGCTTAGAATGGAGAGTGTATAGCAAGGTCAAATATCCTACATTTTGGCTACTAGGAGATGATGGCTACTGTCTGAGAACCCTCACAGAGCAGATACCGCTCCCACTCAACTGGCCAGTAGAGGTCAATTGTCATGAAGCTGAGGCATTTTCTCACTGGCTCTCAGAGAAGAGTGGCAAGAAGATCACACTTCCGACAGAGGATGAGTATCTAGCTCTTAGAGAATATAGTCAGATAGAAGATTTGGATAGAGTGGAGGCAAATATCGGTCTCAATATAGCATCATCAACACCCGTAGATAGCTTCAGACACGGAGAGTTTTATGATGTGATAGGTAATGTTTGGCAGTGGACTCGCACACCTATATACCCTTTTGATGGATTTGAAGTACACCCTATCTATGATGACTTTACAGTACCTACATTTGATGGCAAACACAATCTCATCAAGGGTGGCTCATGGGCTAGCTGTGGTAATGTAGCCTCCTTAGATAGCAGATATGCTTTTAGAAAACACTTCTATCAACATGCTGGCTTTAGATATGTGGAGAGTAGTTATCAGGAGGAGATAGAGATCAACAGTTACGAGAGTGATACTCTCATATCACAATATTGTCATTTTGGTTGGGGCGAAGAGTATTTTGGCGTAGCAAACTACCCTGCAAAATGTGCATCTATAGCTATAGAGATGATGGGCGACAAGAAGAAGAGTAGGGCATTGGATCTAGGGTGTGCCATAGGACGGAGTAGTTTTGAACTTGCACGAAGCTTTGAGCAAGTTGTAGGGATAGACTTTTCTGCTAGATTTATACAACATGCTCAAAAGATCAAAGATAATGGTGTACTTGGATACAAAATCCCTACAGAGGGAGAGCTAGATAGCTATTATGAGGTGGCACTAGATGATTTTGACCTTGATGCTATGGCTGATAGAGTGGAGTTTTGGCAAGGTGATGCGTGCAATCTGAAGTCTATTTATAAAGGTTTTGACCTTATATTTTCTGGAAATCTCATAGATAGACTCTATGACCCCCAAAAGTTTTTGACCTCAATCTCTAGTAGACTCAATAGTGGAGGGGTCTTCATACTCACTTCACCATATACATGGCAAGAGGAGTCAACCCCAAAAGAGAAGTGGATAGGTGGCTTCAAGAGAGATGGAGAGAATGTCACGACACTTGATGGACTTAGAGAGATATTAGAGGTAGATTTCAGACTCAAAGAGATGAGAGATGTGCCGTTTGTCATTCGTGAAACTGGCAGAAAGTTTCAGCATACAGTAGCACAGATGAGTGTATGGGAGTTGAAAAATTGAGTATACAATCCATAGACCGTAGCCAAACGCATAGTGTCAAGTGGGAAAATAGAGTCAGTAAATTTGGTACAGACGATCTCTTACCACTATGGGTAGCAGATATGGATATAGCATCTCCGCCTTGTGTGGTGGATGCATTGATAGAGAGAGCTAAACACCCTATATATGGATATACCATCTATCCTGATAGCTACTATGAAGCCATAGAGGGTTGGATGAGTAGGAGATTTGGTTGGAGTATAGATAGAGATTGGATAGTGCCTTGTTATGGTGTAGTGCCATCTATCAACTTCTCCATAGAGGCATATAGCGATATAGGTGATGGTGTGATAGTACAGACACCTGTATATCCACCATTTTTCAACTCTGTACGAACTCATAGGCGAAAACTTCTCGAAAATAGACTACTGCATAGAGATGGTAAATACAGTATAGATTTTGATGATTTGGAGATCAAGGCAAAAGAGGCGAAGCTATTTATACTATGTTCACCGCACAATCCCGTAGGCAGAGTATGGGATAGAGATGAGCTAGAGAAGATCGTAGATATTTGCAGGAGATATGATATCAAGATAGTATCTGATGAGATACACTCAGATATCGTATATGAAAAGGTGCATCATATCCTAGCATCAATAGCTCCTGATATCACTATACTGCTCAATGCACCATCAAAAAGCTTCAATGTAGCAGGATTGAATAGCTC
>WFMX01000203.1 GCA_015488875.1 Campylobacterota bacterium
ATATATGGCTTTGGTTACAGTAAAACTATAATATCATAAAAGTATAAAACTTAGGAACTTCCCACACTCACCTATGAGACAATCCAAGCGAATCAGTGAGATAGCAAGGGTAGCAAGCTCAGATATAGGGGTATGTCATATCCACGAATGCAAAAGCTGTGATCAATATTTCAAATTTACTGTGATAATTTAGCATATTTGATACTATTTTACTATATTATTTCACTATGATTATAGATATAGAAAATGAGAAATTTGATACTAGAGATATAACCCAGCTATATCCAGCTGCTATCGTAAAGACTGGATATAAAGATGAGACAACACAGATGAGCTTAGAGTGGCTTGAAGTAGAGTCTAAGGGTAAAGTAGAGCTAGAGGGGTATGCGATATTTGTACACCTCACGCAAGATGTCGTGCGATCTTTCACCTACAGCAGTAGAGAGGAGTTAGATAGTGCCGTAGCTAGATTGGCACTACAGCTACAGAGATAGAGGCTTTTATGAGTATATTATTTTACATATCATGCCAAATTTTCTTTGTATTTAAGCAATATTTACCTATGATGTCAATATCAATTACGGAGCGACTATGACAATCTTTCAACTTATACTTTTTATCTCAGCTTTGGTTATCTTCTACCTATTTTTCAAAAAACTCTTCAATGAGGATTATCCCAAGAGAGGTGTAGACTTTGAAGCCAAGAGAGCAGACGAACAGATAGGAGGTGTCAGCAGACCTGACAAAACCTTCTCTAAACCTATGGTGCGTCCAAGCAGACTAGATGAGCTGCTATCCATAGCAGACGAATCTGTAAAAAAAGGGGATATCGTAGAGGCAAAAAAAGCCCTACAGAGTGCCGATATACTAGACAAAGACAACCCAGCCATCATAAGCCGATATGCTTTTGTACTCAATGCTATGAATGACCTAGTAGGTGCAAAAGAGGAGTATCTAAGAGTTGTAGAGCTAGAGCCAAACGATGATATGACAGAGGCATCTCTAGGCAACATACTACATAAATTGGGTGAAGATGATGATGCTATAGTCCACCACAAAAGATCTATAGGGCTAGACCCTGAGTATGCCCCACACTACTACAACTACGCCAACACACTATACGATCTCGACAAGAGAGCTGAGGCACTAGAGCTATATGAGAGAGCATACTCCCTAGATAGCGACCTCAAAGAAGCTAAAGAGATGATAGATGAGCTTAAGGGTCAGGCGGTACAGATATGAGTAACTGTTTTATAGATCAGATAGCTAGCCAAGATATACTGCTCAGAGTTACAAATGTATGCGGTGAATGCTACAGCGATATAAAAGTAGGTGATCAGATATATTATGACATGCAGGGTTACAGATACCTATGCAAAACCTGCCACCAAGAGCTTTGCGATAGAATGAACCAAGAGTGCGAGATAATCCACGAAGATGAGGGGTTGTTTGGGTAAGAAAGCTCCCAAAAATAATTATATCCATCTCAATCGTCACATAGTACCACTATACTCTCCATGAGACGATCCAGCCAGAAACAAAATTAATGCGTCATACAATATCCCTATTGCCCTTATGGTTTGGTGCTGTCAATATGCCAGTTTTTTCTAGCTGATCTATGATGTTTGCTGATCTGTTGTAGCCTATCTGAAGCTTCCTCTGCAGATACGATATGGAGGTCTTTTTGTCTGTCAATACCACCTCTTTCGCTTTCTCGTATAGAGCATCTAGCTCTACACTACTATCTCCTACTACGGTGTCATCACTATCTGTCTCTAGGTAGCTTTCGTCATATTCGGGCTCTCTCTGGGCCTTTAGATACTCTACTACCTCTTCTATCTCTTGTTCGCTATTCCATGGTGCATGCAATCTCACCAAGCCTGTAGAACCAGGTGGGGTAAATAGTGCATCTCCACGACCTAGTAGCGACTCTGCACCCATCGTATCTAGTATCACTTTGGAGTCTATCCTCTGCCCTACCCTATAGCTGAGTCGTGATGGTAGATTGGCTTTGATGAGTCCTGTCACTACATCTACACTAGGTCTCTGTGTAGCTATGATGAGATGTATACCTGATGCCCTAGCCATCTGTGCTAGTCTAGCTATGGAGTACTCTACCTCTTTTCCACCATTCATCATGAGGTCTGCCAACTCATCTATGACTATGACTATAAATGGCATACTCTCTTCGCCTTTTTTCTTCATCTTTTCATTATAATTATCTATATTTTTCACTTTGTTTAGTGCCATTAGCTTATAGCGTCTCTCCATCTCTAGTACCATATTTGCTAGTGCAGCTATAGCTTTTTTGGGTTCTATGATGACAGGAGTGAGTAGATGTGGTATGTCGTTGTATATCGAAAACTCTAGCATTTTAGGGTCTATGAGTACCATCTTTAGACTATCTGGATCATTTCTGTAGAGTAGAGACAGTATCATGGCATTGATACCTACGGATTTACCACTACCTGTGGTACCTGCTATGAGTAGGTGTGGTAGTATTTTGAGATCTGTGATAAATGGCTTGCCTACTATATCTTTGCCTAATGCTATGGTGAGTGGAGATTTGGACTCTTTGAAGAGCTTGCTCTCAAATATATCTCTGAGATATATAGTATCAAACGACTCATTTGGTATCTCTATCCCCACCACATTTCTACCTGGTATGGGTGCTTGTATACGGATAGTCTCTGCACTTAGTGCCATCGCCAAATCATCCTGTAGTCCCATGATCTTGGAGACCTTTACATTGGGTGCTGGCTTGAACTCAAATGTGGTCACAAGTGGACCAGAATATGTCCTCACTACATCACCCTCTATCTTGAAACGACCCAATTTGTCGAGTAGCTCACCTATCTTTCTATCTATCTCAGCTTCATTGATCTTTCTCGATGCTCTTGGTGCTTTCTTGAGGAAGTCTACCTTTGGGAGTTTGAAGTTTTTTGGTTTTGCCATCTCGCCTTTCTCTAGCTCGTCCAAAAGCTTGGAGTTCTCCTCTAGCTCATCTACCATCTCTACACTATTGCTAGTATGTATTTCGGTATCAGAGTCCATATCTGTCAAGAGATCTGTCACATCAACCGCCACCTCATCTTGGTCTATTACCTCGACTACTATAGGCTCTTCATCTATAGCCTCTTCACTCTTCCCTAAACTCTTTTTACTGCTCTTTTGAGTTATTTTCTTTGGCTTTTTAGCTCTAGTGGCAACTCTCTCCTTTTGGGGCATGGGTGCTATGACTATGTCGTCATAATTTGGTGTCAACAGCTGAGATGACACCTCTTTGATTTTACCACCTATAGAGCCCAATGATGGCTTCGGCACAGATATGCGATCTTTGCTATCCATAAATCTATCCGCGATATCGTAAAAAAATACATCATCTATGATCAGCACAAGAGAGAGGAGTATGGTCATCAGCCAAAAGAGCCAGATGCCAGCCTCACCTATATATGGCAATAAAAATGCAGATATCTCATCAGATAGTCTACCGCTAGCAGGTGGATCAAGTACGAGAGCGGGAAGTATGAGCATGGATATAAAGAGTAAAATCCATCCAGCATAAAATTCTATATCTTTGAGTAGCTTGGGGTTACTAAATAGTCTATATATAGGGATCAAGAGTGCAATTACATTGATATAAGCTAGATAGCCAAATAGTTTGATATTGGTACTGCCTACTATATTGCCTATATCGCCAGCCATTTTTGTATCATAAAATATAGTAGAAAATGCCAAGTAGATCAGCACTATAGCAGATATGATGATTGTTATTTTCAAGTAAGCCCCTAATGTATTATTTTTTAATATTATAACAAATTAATCTAAGGGGGCTTTGAATATAGCCATTTTGCAATTTATATTGCAAAATTTGGGTTCAGCTACTAAAAGTCAAATGGTTGTCTATACATCACCCACATACTAGCACCCTCTTCTCCATACGCCACATCAAATCTCACAGGAAGTTCTGCCACCATAGCCCTGAGACTCATACCTACATCATATTTCATATCTGTAAGCAGATCAAAGCCATACTCATCAGCAACCCTACCAGCCTCTACGAAACCGACTACTTGAAGCCAATCCACCTTGGCAGGCATCCACTTACCTAGCATTGTAGTCTTATTGAATGGATTCCATTTGAGCATAGCACGATACTCTGCTGTAGCATATATAGCTGCTTTTCCTGAGAAACGATTGAGATCATAGCCTCTCATCCTATTGTAGCCACCGAGTCTAGGTCCTTCCCATAATGGAGGACGATTGAGTGCTACACCTGGCAATATATCTTCATTTATATCCCAACTAGGAGAGTATGAAGTCCAAAAACTCATAGCAAGCACATCTTGTTTTGTGAATGACAGATTTTGTAGAGCCAAATAGTAGCTATATCTGAACTCCACATTGTTCCAATCTTGTAGATTGTCTTCTGAGCCATAGTCTGTAGAGTATTGGAACTTGAAGTTATAGCCTCTTGATGGATTGAGATCATAGTCTGTATTGTCATGCTCTAGTGCTATCCGCAATCCAGAATCATCCCAATTTGGCATGCTGCTCGATAGATTCCATGGAGATGACTCTTTCCAGTTCTCCATAGTCTGATGTTGCGAAAACCACATCAAACTAAGTGAAGTTCGTCCTGTCTCAAATGGCACTCCATTGCCATAATCCTCTCTACCCATAGCAAAGCCATCTTTCATCTTGTAGAGACCGTCAGGATTGTAAACCCCTTCACCTATGGGTAGTACATATTTAAGAGAGAAAGTGAAGTAGTCACTATCACCAGCAGTGACTAGTCCATCCTCTTGATCTGAATCATTTGACCCATCAAGATACAATACATCTTGTGGATAGTGAGATATCATACCAAAAAACGATAGATAAAATCTATTGGTATATGGTACTTTCACATCTGTATATGATATCAATCCGCCTGAGAAGTTGGATGTCTCTGGAAGTCCGTTCGTGATGATATCTTGCTCTGCACCATAAAATAGTGCCGTCACTAGCGTAGTCTGTGGTTGTAATATACCTGTTGCTATACCTGCTACACCACCTGCCAATCCAGTAGTGTCTGCACTAAAGGCAAATGGAACAAACATCCAGTTGCCAGTCTTCTCCATATCAGGCATATTGTTGTTATCTGCCTCATCAGCCACAAGGAAACTCAGGGTTAAAATCAGGGTTAAGGATAGTGTTTTTATATTCATAATAGAGATTATATACTATAATTAATAAATGTTGCTATAATTTCATAAAATATTTCA
>WFMX01000204.1 GCA_015488875.1 Campylobacterota bacterium
TGTATTTGGCGAACCACAAAGCAGAAAATAGTGCCAATACATACATAATGCCATACCAATGCACCGATATAAAACCTAAGTCAAAGGCTACAGGATCAAAGTGTTGATATATATGATTCCAATACTCCATTAATCTCTCCAAAGTTAAAATAGAAGCTAATTATACACGAAAAAGATAGTTTTCATCTATGAGATGTTATTATTCGTTTCCAAATGAGGTCGCACACCACACTACGACATAAGCCAAAAGGATTTAAGATTATTAAAATATTGATCATTGAGGATGACCCAGAATTATCTCTCATACTTACAAATTATCTGACCAAACATGATATGGAAGTGATAGGTGCAGAAGACCCATATATAGGATTGTCTCTGTTGACACAACACAGCTTCGATCTGGTGATATTGGATTTGACTCTTCCTGGTATGGATGGGCTAGAGATGATACCAAAGATCAGAGATCACTCAAATATCCCTATCATTATATCGTCAGCACGAGACGACATCACCGACAAAGTCATAGGATTAGAGAGAGGTGCTGACGACTACATGCCAAAGCCTTATGATCCTAGAGAGCTTGTGACACGCATCAAGACCATACTGAGGCGGACACTCACTACAGATAAAAACCCATCTCAAGAGGAGGAGCTTTTCAAAGTAGACAAAGCATCTAGGACAGTGATATTTAAGGGTAAAATGCTTGACCTCACAGCAGCAGAGTATGATGTGCTGTCCATGCTCATAGCTCATAAAAATGGCTCAGTATCAAGAGAGCAGCTATTATACGAGAGTGACCACATAGATGATGATAGCTCTATCAAAAATATAGATGTCATCATATCTCGTATCCGTCACAAGATAGTAGCGATAGATAAAGAGAATATCTATATCAAACCTATCAGGGGAGTTGGATACCTCTTGACTACAAATATATGAGAAATCTTTCAGTCACCACCTTTATACATATTTTATTTATATTGGCCATCGCTATATTGTTGACGACATTTCTCTTTTTTGCTTCATGGGATAAAAATCGTCAAAAGATAGCAGAGATATCGCATTATAAACTTATAGCAGATGCCTTTCTCTCAAATGTACAGCTCAATCCTACAAAAGAGAAATTAGAAACTATGTATAAAAATTTCTCCGTCAAACCCATACCTATAGATGAGACCAAGAAAGATATAGCAAAAAAGGGAGTGACCGTATTTGGTGGCAAATCTGTATTTGGTAGGGTGCGAGTATTTGAGGTAAATAGTCAACACTACATCTATGTACAGAGATTGGGATACAACTTAATGCTAAAAGATGCTAGACCCAAACAGTATGCATTTGAGATAGCATTGATGGTTGGTATATTTCTATTGGCACTACTACTCATACTATATTTAGCTATATTGAAAAAGCTATATCCGTTGAAGCGACTTCATCATGAGATAGAGCAGTTTGCCAATGGTGACTTAGATGTCAAGATATCTCACAAGTATGATGATGAGATAGGCAAAATAGCTCACAATTTTGACAATGCCATCACACACATCAAAGAGCTGATAGCATCAAAAAACCTCTTTATGCGTAATATGATGCATGAGCTAAAGACACCTATCACCAAGGGACGAATAGTGGTAGAGTCTATAGAAGATGAGACTATCAAAAAGATACTTATTCGTGCATTTGAGAGGATGAACGAACTCATAAGTGAGCTAGCACAAGTGGAGAGAGTCACCACTAGGGATTTTGAGCCAGAGCTGAGAGAGACTACACTGCGAGAAGTCGTAGATATGAGTATGCATCACTTGATGGCAGAAAAGGGTAGGGTGTCCATAGAGATAGATGATATCAGCCTCAAAACGGATATCAAGCTCCTGTCGCTAGCGATCAAAAACCTACTTGATAATGGTATCAAATACAGTAAAGATCGCAAAGTAGCCATCCGTGCAGTAGATAGCAAAAGGATCTCTGTCATATCTATCGGCGAAAAGCTACCCCATAATCTATCCTACTACACAGAGCCATTTTCACAAGGCGAAAAGAGAAGCAGTGGATTTGGACTTGGGCTATATATAGTACATAGTATCTTGGACAAACTCGGATACAAACTTATATATAGATACAGCTATGGGAAAAATATATTTGATATAGTAGCCAAGAGGAAACCAACAGAGGTCAAACCTCTTCTGATCCCTCCCAAAATCAAACAACAGCAAAAAGGAGAATAGAGTATGAAGCTTTCAGTGATATTTGGCGGCTCTAGTTATGAGCATGAGATAAGTATAGTGAGTGCCATCACTATGAAAAAGGTATTGAGTGGAGTCGAGCTATCTTTTATATTTGTAGATAGTGATCGCTCTTTTTATCTGATAGATAGTGACAATATGAAATCGAAATATTTCAGTTCTGCTGATTATAAAAAATCAAAATCCCTCTCATTAAAAAAAGGAGGTTTTGCGATAGATGGTAGATTTGGTAGTAAAGCACTAGATGGTGGTGTAGTACTCAATCTCATACATGGAAGAGATGGTGAAGATGGCAAGATCTCATCACTCATGGAGTTTTATGACATAGAGTTCATCTCTCCACGCACTGAAGCATCTGTACTCAGCTACAACAAACTATATACTAAGCTATATGCAGAGAGTCTAGGCGTAAGCGTAGTACCATACATACACTTATCAAAGCTTGATGAGAGGTCTATAGATATCGACTATCCAGTCATCATCAAGCCTGTGAGATTGGGTAGCAGTATAGGAGTATCCATAGTCAAAGAGAGTGATGACTTGGATTATGCACTTGATGTCGCCTTTGAGTATGATAGTGATGTCATCATAGAGCCATTTATAGAGGGTGTAGAGGAGTACAATTTAGCAGGATGCAAGACAGGAGATTGGGAACTTTCCATCATCGAAGAGCCTCAAAAAGAGGAGTTTTTGGATTTTGAGAAGAAATATATGGACTTTTCACGAGATAGTCAAGTCTCATCTGCTCAGATAGATGATAAGCTTAAAGATGCCATAGAGAAGAGCTTCCGAGAGATATATGACCCACTATTTTTAGGTAGTCTCATTCGTTGTGATTTCTTTGTAGTTGACGGTGAGATACTTCTAAATGAGATCAATCCTATACCAGGTTCTATGGCAAACTATCTATTTGATGACTTTAGAGGTACCGTAGAAAGATTGGCAACTTCTCTACCAAAAGAGAGAAAAATATCTATAGATTACCAATACATTCACTCCATTCAGAGAGCCAAGGGAAAAGCATAATCTGAATTAAAATCTATAATCTAAAGTTATTTTGTTACAATGTTGTTATCAAATAAAGGAGTATTAGATATGAAAAAATTATTGATTTTGTTATCTCTTGGCAGTCTATTGTCGGCTGGAGAGATGGCTTTAGATGGGCGGACAGGCTTGATGTGGCAAGATAACCGTTTCATAGAGTCAGAGAGTGTTACATTTGCACAAGCAGAAAAGCTATGCGAAGATATGAGGCTAGGTGGTCACAAAGATTGGCGTATACCTACCATACGAGAGCTACTCTCTATCATAGACTATAAAAAGTACGACCCTGCCATACTAGATGGTTTTAGTATAGGAGAATCAAGATATTTTTGGTCATCTACTCAATATATGGGTGACCCAGACAAGGTATGGGGTGTCAACTTCAAGGATGGATCTTTAGACGCAAATGGAAAAAGCTACGACAGAAGAGTCCGCTGTGTGAGGACAAGTATCAAAGCAGAAAAAAAATAACTCCTATAGCCAAATTTTGGGTCTGAATGACCCAAAATAGATTTTAAATCGGACTATATATCTCCTCTTTAGCCCCTATTAGTAGGGATTTGAAACATATTTATTTAACATATACTTAAACAAAGCCATTTCATTCATATGCTTAGATATTAAGCTTTTATTATACCAAATCATCTTATAATTCACCGTTTAGTCTATTTTGGACTATTAGCAATTTTTTCAAGGGGGTATTGCATGCAATCAAACGCTGCATTGGAATATGATTATTCTGTAGCAAAATTGTTCACTTATACAACAATTTTGTTTGGATTTCTAGGTATGCTTATTGGTACGCTTATAGCGTCACAAATGGCATTTCCAGAACTTAACTATCTACTAGGTGAGTATGGTACATTCTCAAGATTGAGACCTATGCACACAAATATAGTAATATTTGGATTTACTTTAAGTGGTGTCTTTGCTACATTCTATTATGTGGGACAGAGAGTACTCAAAGTATCAATGGCTGAATCAAAATTTTTGATGTTTATCGGCAAACTTCACTTTTGGCTCTACTTTGTAGGTGCCCTCATCGCAGTTGCGACACTGCTTTTGGGCTATAGTCAGTCAAAAGAGTATGCTCAGTTTGAGTGGCCTATAGATATCGTCATAGTTATCGTATGGGTACTATGGGGTGTCTCAATCTTCGGTTTGATCGGAATCAGAAGAGAAAAATCACTCTACATTTCACTCTGGTATTATATCGCTTGTTTCCTAGGTATAGCTATGCTTTATCTATTTAACAATATGGCTATACCTACATACTTCGCTACAGAAGGATTGGGTAATATCATGCACTCAGTATCTATGTATTCAGGTACAAACGATGCACTAGTACAGTGGTGGTATGGACACAATGCTGTTGCATTTGGTTTTACAGTTCCTATCGTAGCTATGATATACTACTTCCTTCCAAAAGAGTCGGGTCAAGCTATATACTCATATAAGCTATCTCTACTATCTTTTTGGGGATTGATGTTTGTATACCTATGGGCTGGTTCGCACCATCTACTCTACTCTACTGTTCCTGACTGGATGCAGACTATGGGTTCAGTATTTTCAGTAGTTCTTATACTTCCATCTTGGGGTAGTGCTATCAACATGCTACTTACAATGAAAGGTGAGTGGAATCAACTTACAGAAAATCCACTGATCAAATTTATGGTACTAGCATCTACATTCTATATGCTATCTACACTAGAGGGTCCTATTCAGGCGATTAAATCAGTCAATGCTATTGCACACTTTACAGATTGGATTCCTGGACATGTTCATGATGGTGTACTTGGCTGGGTTGTATTTATGATCATGGCGGCACTATTTCACATGGCTCCTAGAATGTTCAAGAGAGAGATTTACTCTAAGAAACTCATGGAGACTCAATTCTGGCTTCAAACTACAGCAGTTGTACTGTACTTCACATCTATGTGGATTGCGGGTATCACTCAAAGTATGATGTGGAGAGCAGTAGATGAGTATGGTAA
>WFMX01000205.1 GCA_015488875.1 Campylobacterota bacterium
AGTGACTCATCTGAGACTTCGTTGAGTATGGTATCTTCTCTGTTGATAATGAAGCTCTGCATAGAGACTCTTGCAGATATGGATCCATGGTATACTCCAAAAAAGTTTTTGTTGAACATAGATAGCGATACCTTTTGGATATCTTTGATCAGGTGGGTACTTAGCTTCAAGTGGATCCTTTTTGTCTATTGTATCATTATATCATCTGATATCTTGCAAATGTCCATATTTCTGAAAAATCTTATATTATTTTGATATACTTAAGCAAAATTTTTACAAGGAATAAAATATGGATTTTTCGAATATCTTAAGCATGGGAGCTTCTCTCATACAGAACAATAGTGATGAGGCAACGACAAATATAGATGGTGATACTATCTCATCAGCACTAGGTAATCTCATAGGCGATGGTAATGGTGGCATGGATCTAGGTTCGTTGGTGTCAAATTTTTCTAGCAATGGCTTGGGAGATGTCGTGACATCTTGGCTAGACTCTGGAGAGAATAGTCCCATATCGGCAGATAATATTTCAGATCTATTTTCATCTGATAAGATATCTGAATTTGCATCTTCATTGGGACTTAGCGAAGAGAGTGCCAAGAGTGCTATAGCAGATGCCCTTCCAAATCTCGTAGATAGTGCGACTACAGGAGAAGAGTCTATAGTGTCACAGATGCTAGATAGCGTGGGTGGAAAAGAGGGTGCTATGAATATGTTGGGGAAAATCTTTAGATAGTGTCATTTAGGTGGCTCTTGGTATATATCTCTTTTGTATGGCTTCAGGCATCTGAATTTAGTGTCGCTACATACAATGTAGAGAACCTCTTTGATGACCATAGAGATGGTGGAGAGTATGATGACTATATACCATATACTCACAACTGGACACCAAAAATGGTAGAGATCAAGCTCAACAACACGGCAGAAGTGATATGTGAACTAGATACAGATATCATAGCACTGCAAGAGATCGAAAATCTATCTATACTTCGTAGACTGCAAAAGAGACTCAAGAGGGTAGGGTGTCCATATAGATACTCATCTATCACCAAAGAGAAGAGTAAAAGTCCGATACATGTGGCTCTATTGTCACGATACCCTATAGTCAAAGAGCGAGATATTCGCGTGAGTTATTCACCGTATGATCGCAATATACTAGAGAGTGTAGTAGATATAGATGGCGATGAGTTTACGATATTTGTCAACCATTGGAAATCAAAATCAAGAGGTGGCAAGGAGAGCAGGAGAGTGCATTATGCCAGAGCCTTACAAAAAAGGATAGATAAGCTCTCCGATGATAGAGAGTATATCATAGTGGGAGATATGAATAGTCACTATGATGAGTATAGAGTCATCAGCCCAAAGCTCAATGACACCAACAGCAAAACAGGCATAAATCATATACTGAAAACCATACAAAATGGTAAGCTCATAGATAAAAGCCATATATCCACTATGCCAAAGGGTAGCCACTACAATCTATGGCTAGAGTACCCACCATACAAGAGGTGGAGTCATAGCTATTATGGGCGGAAGGGTGCTATAGACCATATACTCTTGCCACGCAATCTCTTTGATGGTAAGGGGATAGATTACTTAGATAACTCTTTCAGGGTCTTTAGACCTAGATTTATCTTCACAAAAGAGGGGTGGATATACTCATGGCAATACAAACATCACAAACATTTAGGAAAAGGCTACTCTGACCATCTACCAATATATGCGAAATTTACCACCAAACCATATCGAAATAGTAACATCAAGGAGAGTATAGAGAGACCTATTGCGAAAAGTATAGATTATCTATACAGTTTAGATATATTGGAACGCCCTGTACTGCTCAAAGGGTGTAGTCTCATACTAAAGAGAGGCGACAATGGTGTCATCAAACAATCCAAAGATGGTATGGCAATATATCTATATGGTGTAGCGAGAGGACTCAAAGAGGGCGAGAGATACGATATAGTAGTGAGCGATATATCTAGCTACAAAGGACTCAAAGAGATCACAAACGCACTCACTATCAAGAGAGTAGAGAGTGTGGATATAAATGACTACTTTCTCTCGCCTGAAAAGATAGATATGCATGATAGCCATCTCCAAAATCAGATTTTTCACGATATCACAGCTACATATAAAGATAAGCACCTATATATAAACGGCAAGAGCTATAGGGTATACTTCAAAAAGAAGAAACATAAGCCTATCAATGGTGGCAGAGTCCATGTAGATTATATCCATTTGGGGTATTATAATACTCCACAGTTGGTTGTGTATGATAAGGCTACCACAATAAAAAACACATCAAAGATTAGCTATAATTCTAC
>WFMX01000206.1 GCA_015488875.1 Campylobacterota bacterium
TGCAGTAAAATTATGTTGCAGGCAAGTTAAAACGATTATTATCCTTCTTAAAATTTTATAATATATCTTCTTTATTTATCTAATTTATGTTAAAATAGGAAAACTACTCAAAAGATAGGTCGATAAAGGAGAAACTATGAGACTAGCAATTATCTCTATGATACTACTACTTGCTACTACCCTTCAATCAAAAACGAGTTATAGTTGTTATGATACTGATACTAGTGGACTCAATATAGAGTCCAACTACAAATCATCTAAAATCATCTTTGCAGTTAGAGATAAATTCAAAAATTTCAAACAGTCATTCTTTGTGCTTCTTGACAAGAGATATGAAAGGATAGAAGGTATGGCATATCTGTTTTGTGAAAAAGATAAATCTGGATATAGTTGTTCAGCAGAGTGTGATGGTGGAAGCCTCAAATTTACAAAAGGATTGGATATTAGTGCAATCTCTGTGGAGTTTGAAAAATTTTATAGCAGAAGTGATGAGGAGAGTGGAGAGCAGAAATATATTAGGATTACTAAAAAAGCTTCTGGCTCTAAGGTTCTTGTCGAAAGCATCAAATGCCCAAAGATTGTGAAGGCATTATACTATCCAGAGAGAGATGGGCGAGATGGAAAATATATAGAAGAGAAGCGGTATGTATGCTACAATGAGAAAAATAGAAAAGGAAGTAGGTACAGCTATTATGGTTGCAGGCTCAATAATGAACTCTGTATGTACTCAAATATGGCATACTTCGGTCACTATGGAACTTTAGCAGATGCAAAAGATGCACTGAATCGATGCAAGAGATCAGCACCTAAGGAGTAGAGATGTCCAAAGAAGATATAGAAATACTTATCATAGAGGATGAAGAGGATCTACTTGAGCTGATAGAGTACCATCTATCCAAAGAGGGTTACTCTACTACAGGCTTCTTCTCTACTGATAGCGTGGAGCAGTTTATAGAGGAAGAGTCGCCGTCACTCATGATAGTAGATAGAAACCTACCAGGCGTAGAGGGTAGTGACTTTGTAGAGTATCTGCGTGATATAGGGTATGATATACCTGTCATATTTCTCACAGCTAAAGATAGAGAGGATGATTTAGTAAGGGGCTTCAAAAGTGGTGGTGACGACTATATGACTAAGCCATTTAGCCACAAAGAGCTTCTACTTCGTGTCAATGCTTTACTCAAAAGAACTGGTGTGGATGATACAAAGAAGATCAAATTCCGAGATATCGCACTAGATCTCACTACAAGAGAGATATCTATAGATGGAGAGATAGTCAACCTAACGCAACTTGAGTTCCATCTTCTGCATACATTTGTCAAGAGTCCAAACATAGTATTAGATAGGGATTATCTACGAGATGAAGTATGGGGTGATAGTAGTGAAAAATTTCACGACAAGACCATCAATGTAGCCATAAATAGACTCAAAAAAAAGATAGACCCAGAGGCTACAAAAAACTATTTCTTGCCAGTATGGGGCGTAGGCTATAAATTGAACTAAGGAATCCGATAATGTCTTCTGTTGATCATACATAATTGCTGATTTTGTATGATCGGTTTTATGCTACTGCTTTGAATTGATGGTATAATATGGCGAAGCTATATAGATATATAACAAAAAGGTATTGTCATGAAGCTGATCGTGAAATTTGTCATACTTACTGTACTTCATTCTGCATTACTCCTATCAGAAGATAGCATCATCACGCTAGACATCAAGGGGCATATAGCTCTAGTGACCGATATCGTGGTCACAAAAGATCATAGATTTATCACGGCTAGTGATGATAAAAGTATCCGTGTGTGGAATAGGGACGGCAAGGAGGAGAGGCGGATACTCGGTCAGATAGGCAGTGGCAATCAAGGCAAGATATATGCTATAGCACTTAGTCCAGACCAGAAATATCTAGTATCAGGAGGTTATCTCGCTGGCGAAGAGAGGAGTGATTGGACTGCTATTAGGGTATACGACTACAAGAGTGGCAAACTCATCAAACTACTCAAATCACACACAAATGTCATCAATGATCTATCCTTTAGCTCAGACTCCAAATACCTCATATCTGGCTCTAGTGACAAGAGAGCAAAGATATGGAGCGTAGATGACAATTTTTCACTCTCGGACACCATAGCTACCCACACCAACAAGGTATATGCGACCAAGATCATAAAAAAAGATGAGAACTATTTTGCTGTGACTGTAGGGGACGACAACTATATCAGACTCTATGATATGCAGAAGAAGAGAGAGATAAAGAGCGACAAGAGAGCTTACAACCTAAACTATCTAGCCATCTCATCAGACCACATAGCTACTAGTGGAAATGGTAGAGAGATATCTATATACGACTACGACCTCAATCTCATCAAGGTAGTGCCATCTCTCTCTAGACCCAAGGGATTAGCATACTCTCCAGATGGGAAATATCTGATTTCAGGTAGCGGTGTAGATAGCGTAGATAGATCTGTAGATGTATACTCTGTCAAAGATAATTATGCACTCTTCACTATATTCAAAAGGCACAAAAGTCCAGTGAGAGCGGTAGCATTTTTAGACAACCATACAGCAGTTACAGTAGGTGTAGATAACCACAAGATATATATATGGGATATAGATACAGGAGACATCAGCAGGAGTATCGTAGGTGCAGGTGAAGCAGTATGGAGTGTGGGGGTCAAGGGGGACAAGATAGCTTGGGGTAATAGAGAAGATGATAATCATACGATAGAGAAGTGTATAGATCTGAGAGAGTTCAATATATCAGATAAGATCCAAAATAAAAATAGCTTCTCTCGAATACCTACCAAAAAAGGGGTATATACCCTATCTCACGAAGCTGGCGGTATGTATGGGTATGAGGATGCTACACTCAGCCTCAAAAAAGATGGTGAATTGGTAGTCAATATCACGCGAGAGTCATATGATGGTAAGAGTCACAAATCTTATGGGTTCTATAGGGATTATATCATCTCAGGTGCTGATGATGGATATTTGGATATATATGATTTTGAAGGCAGGCATGTGGCATCTCTAGTAGGTCATATAGGTTCCGTATTGAGTCTAGCACTAGAAGGGGATAGACTAGTCAGCGGTAGCTCCGACCAGACTATCAAGGTGTGGGATTTGAGCCCTCTGAAAGATATCATGGGTGAGACAAAGAGTATGGTCATCAAGCCGACTCTCAATATATTTGTATCCAGATATGATGAGTGGATAGTCTGGAGTAGAAGTGGCTACTACGCTTCATCTGTAAATGGCGATAAGTTCATGGGATACCACATCAACCAAGGCGTAGACAAGGAGGCTCTATTTTTTCCTAGTGCAAACTTCTATAAAGAGAAGTATAGACCCAAGGTAGTAGAGTATATCGTGAAGTATGGTAGTGAAAAGGTAGCCATAGATAGACTCAAGAGAGATGGACAGATCAACATAGACGATAAAAAGATCAGAGATATCTTGCCTAGCGAGATCAGACTAGAGTCTGCTCCGCAGTTGAAGACATCTGATGAGAGTACAAAGGTACTCTTCACCGTCAGTGGCGATCACAATATATCAAATCTCCTCTTCATGAAAAATGGTAGACCTCTACCAAATGGTGATATCAAAAATAAGGGCAACGGTAGATATAGTATAAATGTCAAGTTATCAGATGGTCTGAATATCATCATGGGAATGGTGAGAGGGAAGCACTCATCATCTCTCCCTATAACAGTAGAGGCGATGAAAGAGTCTGTAGATGATATATTTAAACCAGTGTTGTATATGCTAAGTATCGGGGTGAGCAAGTACAAAAATAGCAAATACAATCTCACATATGCCAGCAAAGATGCCTCCGACATAGTGGAGATGTTCGAGAAGCAAAGAAATATAATTTTCAGAAACATTAAAGTCAAAACGCTGGTAGATGATAACGCAACCAAAGATAATATATTGGGGGCATTTGATTGGCTAGATAGAGAGGTGACGCAGAGAGATGTAGTCATCATATTTGCGGCTGGTCATGGCATCAACAAAGACAGTAGCGACTACTACTTCCTCAGTCATGAGGCTGATATAGGAAGCATCAGAAGAAGTGCCGTCAATTGGAGAGATTTCAAAGATATTACAAACAGACTACCATCAAAGGTGATACTACTAGTTGATACTTGTCACAGCGGAAGCATAAACGGAGCCAAGAGAGATCTGGTAGGTGCGATCAAGAGCATCACTAGCTCAGGTACAGGTGAGATCATCATGACAGCGACCACTGCCAATGGCTATTCATTGGAGGATGATAGGTGGCAAAATGGAGCATTTACCAAGGCATTTTTGGATGGCATAGGGAGTATGGATGCAGACTACAATCAAGACGGCTCCATATCCATAAAAGAGATAGATCTATATGTCACCATAAGGGTCAAAGAGCTGACAGATGGAGCCCAAAAGCCGACTACTATCATGCCAGACTCTATACCAGATTTTGCCATATGGCATAGACCACAATAGAGGAGTGATGCACGGTCGATAAATCGACCATTATGTAGGTGTACCTAGACCTTGCAAACTCCTAGTTCTACATCTCTATACTCTATGCCCATCAAAGTACAAGCTCTTTGCATGATGCCTTTGATAGTGAGTCCAAACTTTTCAAATAGTAGATCCGCAGGGGCAGATGCTCCGAAGCTCTCCATACCTAGTACGGCATCTGCATATCTATAATACTCTGTAGCGGTAGCTGCTTCTACTGCTAGTACTTTGGTAGATGTGTCTATGACCATAGATTTGTACTCATCACTCTGTTCGTTAAAGAGGTCAAGACATGGCACAGATACTATATTGGCTTTGATGCCCAACACTTCTAAGTGACAAGCGGCTCTTAGTGATGGCATTAGCTCACTACCACTAGCCATGATAGTCAGAGTCGCACCCTCTCTTTTTTTGATGAGATATGCACCATTTGCTACCTCTCCATACTCTCTCTTTGGCTTAAGAGTCTTTAGCTTTTGGCGACTTAGTACAAAAGATTGAGGTGCATTGAGAGTGAGTGCTTTCTTCCACGCTTCTACATTTTCTGTAGCATCTGCTGGTCTCCATAGATAGAAGTTTGGCAATGCTCTAAACTGGCTGATCTGCTCTATAGGCTCGTGAGTTGGCCCATCTTCGCCTACGCCTATGCTATCATGCGTCCAAACAAAGAAGTTTTGTATGCTAGTGAGTGCGGCTATCCTAGCACTAGGCTTTTGATAATCACTAAATACAAAGAATGTAGCGTTGAACGGTATGATAGTGCCATATAGAGCCATCGCATTGCTGATAGCTGCCATAGAGTGTTCACGGATACCAAAGTGGATATTTTTGCCTTTTGGGAAATCTCCCATATCTTTGAGTGTAGTCTTGTTCGATGGTGCCAAATCTGCCGAACCACCTATGAAGCTAGGGATTGAGGTAGCGATGGCATTGAGTATCTTGCCATTACTATCTCTAGTAGCTACTGCATCATCGCCACTAAAATCAGGATAATTGATAGAGTCAAAGTCAGGATTGAGTAGTCTATCAAGAGCTTCGTTTTGCTCTATGAGAGGAGCTTCCTTTTGTCTATGTATCCACTCTTTTTGAGCCGCTTCACCCTCTTCGATAGCACATCTAAATCTCAACAATACATCTTCTGGGATATAAAACTTCTCATCTGATGGGAAGCCAACTTTCTCTTTGGATATCTTGATGACCTCTTCACCTAGTGGAGCCCCATGGGTCACATGGCTACCCTCTAAACCATCTGCACCTCTACCTATGATAGTATTGGCTATGATGATAGTAGGTCTATCGGCACTTTTTGCAGTAGTGATGGCTTCATCTATCTCATCATAACAGTGTCCATTTATCTTGAGTACACTCCAGCCTTGAGCTTCAAATCTCTTGCCTACATCTTCACTCCACGCTATAGAGGTGTCACCCTCTATGGTGATCTCGTTGCTATCATAGATAAGTATGAGATCTTTGAGTTTGAGATGCCCCGCCAATGCACATGCTTCATAGCTGATGCCCTCTTGCAAGTCGCCATCACCACAAAGACAAAATACTTTGTGATCTATGAAATCGCAAGTATCTGAGTTGACTTGCTGAGCCGTGTAGCTCTCTGCCATAGCGAAACCTACCGCGTTGGCTATGCCTTGACCCAACGGTCCTGTAGTGATCTCTATACCATCTGTATGACCATACTCTGGGTGACCTGGTGTTTTGGAGTCTAGTTGACGGAAGTTTTTGAGATCATCTAAGCTGACATCATAGCCCCATAGGTGGAGCAAAGAGTAGATGAGTCCTGTCCCATGACCGCCTGAAAATACCAATCTGTCGCGATTGAGCCACTTTGGATCTTTTGGATTATGGCTTATATGCTCGCTAAGTACTACGGCTATATCTGCTAAACCCATAGGGGCTCCTGGGTGTCCTGAATTGGCTTGTTGTACCATATCGGCAGCTAAAAATCTGATGGTATTTGCCATCTTTTTACGCATAGTGTTTGGCATTTTGTATTATCCTTTGTGTCTGTTGAGATATTTTATCATTAATGGTCGCAAGGCTCTTTGTAACTTCTCATCGAAGCCATCAAATCGTCTTTGCAAATCTTTTGCTAAGGTATCGGCTTGAACCATACTACCCTCTAAGCCCAAAAGATTGACAAAGCTATTTTTATCGCCATCATTGCTAGTAGTTTTACCTGCCTCTTCATCACTGCAAGTCTCGTCTATGATATCGTCTTGTATCTGAAAGAGTAGACCTAGATCCAATCCAAAGCTATATAGCTCTTCTTGAATGCTTTTATCTACGCCTACTATCACCGCACCCATCTGTAGAGATGCAGCTATGAGCTTGGCTGTCTTATTGATATGTAGTGTCTTGATTTGATCGAGTGTGAGAGGGGTATTTTCAAAATAGCAGTCGATAGCCTGTCCTAGCACCATACCTCTACTACCGCCATCTCTTGATAATATCTCTATGAGCTTTATCTTGATATCTGCTCTTAGCGGTGCTTTTGAGAGTATATAGAAAGCGTCTGTGTTGAGTGCGTCACCTGCTAGTATCGCTGTCACTTCATCATATTTGACATGCAAAGTGGTGTGTCCACGGCGTAGGGGCGCATCATCCATAGCGGGTAGGTCATCATGTATGAGCGAATAGGTATGTAGCATCTCCACCGCCATCGCCACACTCAATGCACCATCATAGAGTAGTGGTTCATAGGCATCTACTACACTTAGCAGTAGCATTGGGCGAAATCTCTTGCCTCCTGCTTGAAGCATATCACTTAGGGCATCTTCATATATGGGATGGAAAGATGGTGCTTCTGGTAAATTGGCTTTAAGGTATGCTTCAAATCGTTGCATTTGTGCTATTGTGTCCCTATATTTTTAGTTGGCGAAATTATATCAAAATATGGATAAAACAAACTCTATGGATAGCAAATCTTATCAGAGTTCTTATAAAACTACATACATAGACCAATTTTGCACACCTTGCCGAAGAGATGTAATTGCAAGTTGAAAGTATTTGAATTTAGACAATTGTGCATTCAACTGAAAATATATATAGTTATGATATTATAAAATATAATTTTAAAAAGGGGATACAATGAGAAGAATAAAAGTTTCGCTATTAGCTTTATTGATGATGAGTAGCTATAGTATGGCTGGTCAACCTGTGAATGCATCTGCTCAGGTTGCAGATGTGACATATCTAGATCCTATACCTGGTGGCGTAGAGGAAGAATCTTCGGAGAGTAGCGAGGGATTTTATCTGGGACTAGCATATAGTACTCTAGGTATAGATTTTGAGGGTATAGACTACATATATCTAAACGACTATGGCGACTCTAGCTCTGTCATGGGGCAGATGGGATATAAATTTAACCCATATATATCTGTAGAGGGTAGATATTGGAGCGGTGAAGGCTCTTTCGATGCATGGGGTCTTTATGCCAAACCATCTATCCCTCTCGGTGATATTTTCAGTCTATATGGTATCATTGGATATGGTAATGTCGGCATCGACTTGGCAGAAGATGCTGTAGTTGTAGGCGATGAGGGTCATTACAATGTATTAGACGAATCCACACTGCAGTGGGGTCTCGGTCTCTCAGTTTCATTTGCAGATAATTTTGCTATATTTGCAGACTATGTAGAGATATACAATGACCAACTAGATGTCATAGACTGGTCACTAGACACCATCAATGTCGGAGCTACTGTTACTTTTTGATGTATTGAGGCTGAAGAGAGCATAAGGGGAGGGTGACGACCATGCCAATGAGTTAAGCTTTTTTGGACGAGATGACTTCAGCCTCTCTTAAATTTACGGAGCTGAAGCACCGTCTCTAATTTGTACACTATCCTGATTGGTAAAGATAGGTAAGCAATGCAATATTGTACAAGTTAAAAAATGTGGATGTGTTGGTTCATATACTTTATATCTACTTCGTCCCATTTTTAAGTATAGCATCTTTTTGGTTAAAGGATATTTTTTTGCTATTGTGACTCCAATAGGCATTCCACAGCTCCAGCTGTGGAACGAGTAAACTGCAATTGCAAGAGACGAGGCTGAAGCCATCGTGTCCGATGAGTTTTGCAAGAACTTTATTGACTTTATGTATAAGACCAATGTCCTCTAAATATATCCAGTACCACTATTTTATGCTATAATAAAACAAAAA
>WFMX01000207.1 GCA_015488875.1 Campylobacterota bacterium
GGCACTATTTGATGCTGAAGCCGAAGGGTTTCATGTGATACCAAATGCTGAAGCGGTCAACAAGACTATGAACCGTAAAAACATTAGAGTATTTGCCTCTGAAGAGTTGGGGCTAAAGACAAGTGGATATGAGTTTGTCACTACGCTAGATGGTCTCAAGAGTGCGGCGAACAAGATAGGGTTTCCTTGTGTCATAAAGCCTGTGATGAGTAGCTCTGGGCATGGACAGAGTATCGCCAAAAGTGCAGATGATATAGACTCATCATGGGAGATAGCCAAAGAGGCTAGAGGTGATGCTAGTGAGCTGATAGTCGAGGAGTTTATACCATTTGACTATGAGATTACACTTTTGACTGTACGAAATGAGACAGGCACTACATTTTGTGAGCCTATAGGTCATGTCCAAAAGGATGGCGACTATATACTCTCATGGCAACCGATGCCGATGAGTGACCAAGCCATCAAAAAAGCACAAGATATATCCAAAGCTGTCACAGATGGTCTTGGTGGTAGAGGTATCTTCGGAGTGGAGTTCTTCGTCAAAGATGATGAAGTCTACTTCTCGGAGCTAAGCCCTAGACCACATGATACAGGTATGGTGACGCTCATTACTCAGAGCCAGAGTGAGTTTGCACTACATGTGAGAGCTGTCCTTGGGCTACCTTTGGAGTATACATTTTATGGCTCGGGAGCTAGTGGAGCATATAAGGCAAAAAATGAGAGTAGCAACCCTACGATAGATGTACCCGATAGTACATTTACCAAAGATAGCTTCGTGAGAGTATTTGGTAAACCAGAGTCACATGTAGGTCGCCGTATGGCTGTATCGCTTGTGTTTGATGAGGTGGAAGAGGCAAAGAGAAGAGCCTTGGAGATGGTAGAGCAGATAGATGATAAATAGGAGAATATTATGAATATAGTCATACTCGACGCGAAAACGCTAGGTGATGATATAGATATGGGTGCATTGGATGAGTTAGGTAATGTGACATCCTACCCCACCACCACGAATGAAGAGACTATAGAGAGAATCAAAGATGCTGATATAGTCATCACAAATAAGGTAGTGATGGATCAAGATGTGATCTCATCTACCACAAAGCTCAAGCTCATATGTGTAGCCGCTACGGGTATAAACAATATAGATCTCAACTACGCGTCCATCAAGGGGATAGTAGTCAAAAATGTAGCAGGATACTCCACCAAAAGTGTAGTACAACATACATTTGCGATGGCTCTGTACCTCATGGAGAAGTTGGCATACCATGATCATCTAGTCAAGAGTGGCAATTGGCATGCGAGTGGCATATTTACCGATGTGAGTCAGCCATTTTTTGAGATATCAGGTAAAAAGTGGGGCATCATAGGCTTGGGTGCGATAGGTCAAGAAGTGGCACAAATAGCTACAGCCTTTGGTGCAGAGGTGTGTCATTACTCCACAAGTGGCAAAAATATATACCAGCCATATGCACATGTAGAACTAGACAGACTACTACAAGAGTGTGACATCATCTCCATACATGCACCGCTCAATGATGCTACACAGTATCTACTCAACGAAAACAATCTCAACCTCATCAAAGAGGGTGCTATACTGCTCAACTTAGGCAGAGGTGGCATCATCAATGAGACAGATTTGGCATTTGAGCTAGACAGAAGAGAGTTCTATGCAGGTGTTGATGTGCTAGAGAGAGAACCCATAGAGCCAGATAATGCACTGATGCACATCAAATACCCTGAGAGATTACTCATCACTCCACATATAGCATGGACTAGCATAGAGGCTAGAGAGAAGCTGATAGAAGGTATCGTACACAATATAGAGATATTTTTGCTGAAGTATAGAGAAGAGCAGGAGAAGAGAGCCAAAGAGCTGAAAGAGAAGATGGATAGAGAGTCCAAAGAGATAGAAGATGAGAGAGCTAGAGAGGCTAGAGAGAGAGCAGAAGAGGCGATCAAGGAAGCTATGCAAAACAAGGAGCATCCTGTAGCGAAGGATAAGAGTATAGCTGATGATGGCAAGGTAGAGACCTCTACTGAGAATGCAACAGAGGAGAGGAGAGAAGAGATAGCGTCTACAGATAGTCCGCTAGAGAGTCTTGGCAACCAGCAGGAAAGTTTGGAGGATGGCAAATCTGAAGAACCCAAAGAGTCTATAGACGATATCATCAAAAAGATGATAGGCAAACCACTTGTGTAGAGAGGGGCTATAGAGTGGTAGACATACTCATCGTAGGCTCAGGTGCTGCGGCTCTCACGGCTGCATTGACTGCTAAGGCACGAGGTGCATCAGTATTGGTATTGGGCAAGCAAGAGCCTACAAATTCTCAGACCTCCATGGCACAAGGCGGTATCAATAGTGTGCTAAACTTAGAGAGAGATAGTGTAGCCAAACACATAGAAGATACCATCAAATCATCACGAAACCTATCTGACAAAGCGATGATAGAGAGGATGTGTCATGATGCTCCCAAAGTGATAGAGTGGCTCGAATCTATAGGTGTGCCATTTAGTAGGTGTGAGAGTGGTGCCATAGCACAGAGACAGCTAGGTGGAGCGAGAGAGAAGAGGGCTTGCTATTCCCAAGACTACACAGGACTAAAGATACTCCATACACTATATGACAACATACTCAAAGAGGATATAGAGTATCTCGAAGATCACTATCTCCTCAATCTCGTAGTAGATGATGGTGTCGCCAAAGGTGCGATAGTGATAGATATATCTACAGGTGAGACAAAACAGATAGATGCCAAAGCCACCATCATCGCTACAGGTGGTTATGGATCTATATATCACGGATACACCACCAACGCATTTGGCTCTACAGGTGATGGAGTGGCAGCGGTACTACGAGCAGGTGGAGAGATCTCAGATATGGAGTTCGTGCAGTTTCATCCTACCGCACTGAAGAGCTCATCTATATTGATCTCTGAGAGTGCTAGAGGAGAGGGCGGATATCTACTCAACACGAAAGGTGAGAGATTTGTCGATGAGCTATTGCCTAGAGATGTGGTGGCGAGAGCCATATATGAGCAGATATCATCAGGCGAAGAGGTATTCTTGGATATCAGACATTTAGGTAGAGAGAAGCTGATGGAGCTACTACCTCAAGAGGTGCATCTATGCAAACTCCATGAAGATATAGACCCAATCACCCAACTGATACCGATCAAGCCAGTAGCCCACTACTCCATGGGTGGTATAGATGTAGATAGATCGCTAGAGGTGAGAGGTATACAAGGCTGTTTTGCAGTTGGTGAGTGTAGCAATGCTAAAGTACACGGTGCCAACCGCCTAGGTGGCAACTCCCTACTAGAGATCGTATCGTTCGGCAGATTGGCTGGAGAGAGTGCATATCATTATGCAAAAAATAGAGATATCCCAAAAGCATCCGATACTCAATTGGAAAAAGACAAAATTCATATCGCAGAGATATTCAACAGAAGCAATAGGGTCAACTTCTATGAAAAGAGAGAGGGTATAGGTAAGCTCTTTTATGAGAGTGTGGGTATAGTACGCACAGAGACAGCACTCAAAGATGCACTATCACAACTGCGAAATATCATAGAGGAGCTACCATATATCGGCGTAGGTGACAAGAGCCGACTTTATAATAGAAACCTCATAGAGCTACTAGAGTTTGAGAACACTTTGGAGCTAGGTGAAGTGATAGTACTATCAGCTATAGGAAGACGCGAAAGCCGAGGAGCCCACTATAGAGATGACTTCAAAGAGCAGAGGGACGAAGAGTTTGCCCTGCATACACTATGCAAAAGAGTAGATGGTGAGATAACTATCGGTTTTGAGAGGAGCTATATATGAATATCTCTATACAAAAATTCGTCAGAGACAAAGAGCCTCAGAGATATATAAGAGAGTATGAGATACCTGACAACAGCACCCTACTCTCGGCACTACAACATATCAAAGCTATAGATGACCCTACACTCACATTTGGGGCTGGATGTCGTAGTGGTATCTGTGGTGCATGCTCCGTGAGAGTCAACGGTAGAGAGGAGCTAGCCTGTAGCTATATGCCAAAACATGGCGACCATATAGAGCCACTCAAATACCACGGCATAAAGAGAGATCTTATGGTGGACAAAAGTCGAGCCAAGCAAACACTCAAAACCTCCACAGCATGGCTACATCAGAGTCAAAAGGCTACCATCACCACCAAAGATGAGAAACTCACAGAGCTACAGAGTGACTGTATATTGTGTAGTAGTTGCTACTCTGCTTGCCCTGTATTTGCAGTCAATCCTGACTTTTTGGGTCCTTTCGCACTGACGCGTATATATCGCTACACGGCAGACCCTAGAGAGGGAGATATCAAGAGTAGCATAGATGCCATACAGAGCGATGGAGTATGGGATTGCACACTATGTGGCGAGTGTACAGCAGTCTGTCCACAAGGTATAGACCCAAAGATGGATATCACTATGCTTAGAGGTACAAGCAGCCAATACGGATATATGGATCCCAACTTCGGCAATATGAACTTTGGTTTTGATCCAAATGCAGGCTTTTAGATGAATATGGCAAAGGGTTGGTTTGTGGCTATGATCTTCGTAGCTACCCATCTAAGTGCAAACGAGATCACTATAGCAGTAGCTGCAAATGTGAGCTATGCCATGGATGAGTTGATAGGTTCATTTAGCGAGAAACACCCAGAGACAAAGATACGAGTAGTATTGGGCAGTAGTGGCAAACTAACAGCACAGATAAGTCATGGAGCTCCTTATGGTCTATTGATGTCAGCAAATATGGCATACCCTAAGAGACTATATGAAAAGCATATAGCCACTACCAAGCCTGTAGTCTACGCCAAAGGTGCATTGGCTATATTTAGCACAAAAAAGGTAGATATAGCCAAGTCGCTAGAGCTACTCAAAGATCCATCTATCCGCAAGATAGCCATAGGCAACCCAAAGACAGCACCATATGGAGAGGCGACCGTAGAGGCATTAAAAAGTGCAAAGATATATAGTGCTATAAAATCCAAACTAATATATGGCGAGTCCATATCGCAAACACTATCATATGTAATGACCGCAGCAGATATAGGCATAGTGGCAAAGTCTGCACTATATAGTGCTAGGATGAAGCACTATAGAAAGGGTGTCGATTGGATATCCGTAAATGAGTCTCTATACACTCCTATATCACAAGGTATGGTATTGTTGAAGTATGGTCAAAAAGATCCATCATATAGACTTTTTTATGACTACATACTGCACGATACAGCCAAAGAGATATTGCGTAAATATGGCTACAATACTATATGAATCTAGCCGAAGCAACTATCACTCACATAGAGAGTGTAGATAGTGTCAACTTAGTAGATTTTGCAATCTCAAATCAGCATATGCAGATGATATCACTAGAGCTGAAGAGCGATATTGCGGTAGGTACTCAAGTGACAATAGCTTGCAAATCTACCAACATCGCCATAGCTAACAAAAAATCAACTTCTCACACTATACTAAACCAGATAGAGATAGAGATATTACAGATAAGAGATGGAGAGCTTTTATCTAGCATCATGTTTGATTTTGAGGGCAACAGATGGGAAGCAGTAGTGACCAAGGAGTCATTTGCACGACTAAATCTAAGCGATGATGATAGAGCCATAGCTATGATAAATGTAAGTGAATTATCTATATCGGAGAGGATATGATAGATGTATCTACACTTAATCTAGAGCCATTTATACTATCTTTCAAATTGGCATCTATCACCACTACCATTTTGCTACTTGTAGCAATACCCATATCGTGGTGGCTTAGCCAAAGTCGATGTAGGTGCAAGCCATTTATAGAGGCCCTAGTATCTCTACCCATAGTATTGCCTCCATCTGTGATAGGATTTTATATCCTATATGCACTATCTTACAACTCCCCACTAGGAGCTTTTCTGCAAGAGCAGTTTGATATCACTTTAGTATTTAACTTTACTGGATTGGTAATCGCTAGTTGTATATACTCATTTCCATTTATGGTACAGCCTCTTCAGGGCGGATTTGAATCATTAGACAAAAGCATGCTAGAGGCTTCATACATAGCAGGAAAAGGGAAGTTCACTACGCTCTTTAGAGTTGCTCTACCAAATATCAAGCCAGCCCTTATCACCGCTATCATCATCACATTTGCACATACAGTAGGTGAGTTTGGGGTAGTGTTGATGGTGGGAGGCTCTATACCGTCAGAGACCAAAGTAGCATCCGTAGCCATATATGAGTTTGTGGAAGTGATGGACTATAGACAGGCACATATATATAGCGTCATAATGTTGACACTTAGCTTTTCAGTCCTATTGAGTGTATATATGTTCAATCACAAACACAATAGACGCATAGGGATACAAATTGATAGAGGATAGAAGTTGATAGAGATAGATATATGCAAGAAACTACATGGCTCTATGGGTGATATGGAGCTAAAGATAGATTTAGATATTGCCAAGCATGAATTTGTAGCCATAGGCGGAGAGAGCGGCTCAGGCAAAACCACTCTACTGAGGGTATTGGCGGGGCTAGAGAGTAGTAGTGGAGACATAGTAGTAGATGGTGAAGTGTGGCTGAGCAAGGATAGAGTACTTCCTACCCAGCAAAGAGGCATTGGATTTGTATTTCAAGAGTATGCACTCTTTGCAAATATGAGCGTAAAACAAAATCTACTATATGTATCCAAGGATAGAAAGATGGCAGACAAACTATTGGAGATGAGTAGCTTGTCTCAGCTCAAAGATAGATTGCCACATACTCTGAGCGGTGGGCAACAGCAGAGAGTATCACTCTGCCGAGCATTTATGAGTAGCCCAAAGCTCCTACTCATGGATGAGCCACTATCTGCACTAGACCCAATGATGAGAGATAGACTCCAGCATGATATATCAAGACTCCATAGAGAGTTTGGCACTACCACCATCATGGTGTCACATGATCCTAGTGAGATATATCGTTTGGCTTCACGGATGCTACTTATAGAGCAAGGAGAGATCACCAAAGATGCAAGCCCAAAAGAGATATTGCTACGAAGTAATGGAAGTCAAAAATTCTCATTTAAGGGAGAGTTGTTAGAGATAGTCCAATCAGATATCATATATGTAGCTATCATATCCATCGGTCAGCAGATAGTGGAGGTGGTGATAGATGAGGCAGAGAGCAGAGAGCTGAAAAAAGGCGACTCAGTCACCATCAGCACCAAAGCATTTGCACCATCTATCAGTAAACTATAAGCTTCGGTAGAGTATAATCTCGCCCTAACATTAGTGATCGCGTAGCTCAGTGGTAGAGCACTACCTTGACATGGTAGGGGTCGTTGGTTCAAGTCCAATCGTGATCACCATCCTCAAAAACACATCTTATCATAATACTTTCTAGTTATCATTTATCTTGGCTTTTCTGTCTCGTGAGTATTTTCTGTTTTGACTATATCAAAAAGAGTTGCATGGTACTTAGTGATTGGTAAGTAAGGCTACCCCAGTGAAGCAGGGGCTTTGTCATCTACTGACATCCTAGGCACTCTAGGCTTCTATCTTCTACACCCTCTAGCTCTTGGGCTACTTCTGGGGATTGGCTTCTGAGGTAGTATGTGGATTTGAGTCCAAACTTCCATGCATCCATATAGATATCATTTAGATATTTGCCACTTGCCTTATCTAAAGTGATGAATATATTGAGGCTTTGACCTTGATCTATCCACTTTTGACGGACTGCTCCAGCCCTGACAAGAAGCCTCTGGTCGAGATCGTAGCTAGGTGTATAATATTGCCAAGTCTTTGCAGATAGATTTGGGACCACTACAGGTATCATACCTGATAGATTTTCTTCAAACCATTTGCGTTTATATACAGGCTCTATAGCTTGTGTAGTGCCTGTAAGTATAGATATAGAGCTAGTAGGTGCTATCGCCATGAGATAGCCATTTCTCATGCCATCAGTTTTGACCTTCTCTTTGAGTGCTTGCCAATCGTAGTTGTAGCCAAAGAGTCCACCTCTATCTACTAGCTTGCAAGCCTCTGGATTTGCCTTGTCTATAGGAAATATCCCTTTTTGCCAATCTGAACCCTCAAATGTAGGATACTTACCCTTCTCTAGCGATAAATCACTAGAAGCTCTTATGGCATGGTAGCTTACCGACTCCATCACCTCATCTATCTTCTCCATATGTTCATGGCTTCCCCACTCTATAGACTGTTCTGCCAACATCTGTGCTTCACCCATCACACCCAAGCCTATGGATCTACTCTTTGCATTTGTCTTTTTGACTTTTGCTAGTGGATAGAAGTTGAGATCTATCACATTGTCTAGCATCCTTATGGCTGTAGGTACTACTCTAGCTATATCTTCTAGGGTGTTGATCTTTGATAAGTTGATAGATGCTAGGTTGCATACCGCTGTATCTCCATCCTCTTTGGACTTCTCTACTATCCATACTTGCTTGCCACCTATAGAGTCAAGTGCTGTTATCTTCTTGCCATATTTTGTAGTGCCATTATCTACCTTGATCATCTCCATCTCTTCGAATGTCTCTACAGACATGTCATCATATGTCACTTGGATTTTGTATCTATTTGGTGATGTGTTTTGAAATATCTCCGTACATAGATTGGAGCTTCTTATGACACCTGCATGCTTGTTTGGATTTGATCTGTTGGCGGCATCTTTAAAAGTGAGAAACGGATTGCCTGTCTCAAAGTAGCTTCTAAGTATCTCTTTCCACAACTGCTTTGCCGATATCACCTCTCTAGTGATGGATTCATCTTGCTCTAGCTCTAGGTAGCGACTCTCGAACTCTTCGCCATATAGCTCTGCTAACCCTTCTACCTCAAATGGATCAAAAAGAGTCCAAGTAGTATCCGCCTCTACTCTTCGCATAAAGATATCATTTAGCCATAAAGCAGGGAAAAGATCGTGAGCTCTTCTCCTCTCCTCTCCAGAGTTCTTCTTTAGGTCTAGAAAATCACGGATATCTATATGCCAAGGCTCTATGTATACCGCTATAGCACCTTTTCGAGTTCCTAATTGGTCTACTGCTATAGCTACATCATTGGCTATCTTTAGGAATGGTATGATGCCACCCGCTGCATGCTTGTGACCATCTATATACGATCCCATGCCACGCACAAGCGACCAATCCCACCCTATACCACCACCAAACTTAGACAATAGAGCCATCTCTTTGAAGCCGTCAAATATCCCCTCTATATTGTCAGGAGTAGAGCCAATGTAGCATGAGCTGAGCTGATGCCTAGGAGTTCTAGCATTGCTCAAAGTCGGTGTAGCTGCCATCACTTCAAACTTGCTCAATATATCATAAAACTTTTTTGCCCATGTCTGAGAGTCAAACTCATTTTGAGCCAAAAACATAGCCACCCCCATAAAGAGTTGCTGAGGAAGCTCTATAGGTTTGCCAGATTTATCTTTGAGTAGATATCTATCGTAGAGTGTACGGATACCTAAGTAGTTGAACTGTAAGTCTCTATCTTCCTTTATGTAGTCGTTGAGATCATCCAAATCATACTTATCTTTGAGTCCTAGGACTATGCGACCCTCTTTTTCACCTTTGGTCATATAGTCACGAAAGTGGTTATAGCCTGTGTAGCCTGTCACTTTATGATATATGTCGTAGAGAAAGAGCCTTGAAGCTACAAATGTCCAATTGGGTCTATCTATATCTATCTTGTCTACCGCTGTCTTGATGAGTGTCTCTTGTATCTCTTCGGAGTTTATCATGTCACGAAATTGAAGCTTCGCATCGACCTCTAGCTCACTTTGGCTAACCCCATCTAGCCCCTCTACAGCAGCGGCTGTATACTTTTGTATCTTTGTGACATCTAGTGTCTCCACTCTGCCATTTCTCTTTACTACCCTGATCATTTTGCTACCCCCACTTATACATAATAGATCTGTAAAATTGTATATAAAATTATAAATTTTTGTCCAAAATTTTTTTTGGATTGTACTATTTTTCTACCTCTTTATCCCTTAAAAAATACTACTAAAAATAGTAACAAATCAATACCTAGATTGCAATACAATCAATATCAATAGTAAAGATATGAGCCATATTTCAAGCTATTTAGAGGCATTATTTGGATAAAATACAGACAAAATAATTCTTGCAAAACCAAGAAGCGAGGCTAAAGCCATCGTTTCCGATTGGTTTTGCAGGATGTCTAAAGAGATGGATGATGAAGATAGAGCTAGCACACTCACCAGATGCAGATGATATATTTATGTACTATGCTATCAAGTTCGGTTGGGTAGATATGAAAGATTATGAGTTCTCCAATGTAGGATTGGACATAGAGACTCTCAACAAAGAGGCACTCAAAGGCACTTATGATGTATCCGCCATAAGTTTCGGCATGTATCCTCTCATCAAAGATGAGTATGCTATGCTCCGTACTGCTGTGAGCTTCGGTGAGGGTTATGGACCAAAACTCATCAAGCAAAAAGGCAAAAGACTCAAGCGAAACTTCAAAGTGGCACTATCTGGTGAGTATACCACAAATGCCATGCTATTTCGTATCTATTACCCTGATGCTAGACCTATATATATGGATTTTTTGGAGATAGAAGAGGCAGTAGTGAGTGGTGAAGTGGATGCTGGCGTACTCATACATGAGTCCATATTGGATTTTGATGATAGCTTAGAAGTAAAGAAAGAGATATGGGACATTTGGGTAGAGTTGGCAGGCGAGGGCTTGCCACTACCTCTAGGAGGCATGGCAGTACGCAGATCACTCCCACTCAATAGAGCTTTGGATATAGAGCAGATACTTATAGACGGTGTCAAGGTAGCCAATGATCGCAAAGAGGAGCTATGCACTAGGCTAGAGTCAGATTCGCTAGTGCGTATATCAGACAAAATGCTCATAAAATACTTAGATATGTATGCCTCTGATGAGTCTGTAGAACTGAGCAGGATACAGCTACAAGCCCTAGATAGACTCTATGAGATAGGATACCAACACAACATGTGGGAGATGCCCATCAAAACAGAAGATTATCTACTACCTAGAGAGTATAGGGAGCTTAGAGGGATATAAAGAGCCTCTCAAAAACAAACA
>WFMX01000208.1 GCA_015488875.1 Campylobacterota bacterium
CTATATATCAGACAGGTATTACATTTACTACTGTAGGTTTCGGCGAGATACGCCCCATATCTGACGCAGGTCGTATATTTACCATCACCCTCATCATATTTGGATTTATTGTCTTCTCTGTAGCAGTGGGTATCATAGCAGAGGTTATAAACAAGGGTGAATTTATCAACATCTCCAAGGAGCGTAAAATGCTTTATGAAATCGCAAGACTCAAACAACACTTTGTAGTCTGCTATCACAACGACTTCACCATAGAGGTGACACAACAGCTCCGTGCCAACCATATGCCATTTGTGGTGGTAGATCCTAGAGAGGATTTGGAGGCGATAGCAAAAGAGTATCACTACCCCTATTTCGTCAGGGCTGAACCACACACTGAAGTAGGTATACTCAAATCACACCTATCTAGTGCCAAAGGTGTCATAACCCTAGCTGAAAATATAGCTGACAACATCGCACTGATCGCATCTGCTAGACTTTACGAGAAAGAGATAGGCAGACGGAGAAAATACCTCATCATAGCCAATGCCAAAGGTCCAGAAGATGAGGAGAAGCTACTAAAGCTAGGAGCCAACAAGGTAGTGACACCGAGTAAGCTGATGGCACAGAGGATCAACGCCATGGCCATCAGACCAGATATGGAAAATCTCCTACAAGAGTTTCTCTATAAGCAGGACACCCCACTAGATATGGAGGAGGTCAAAGTCTCCAAGACTAGCTGGGTTACACTCAAAAAGATAAAAGCCACAAGGCTGAGAGATGTAGCCAATGTCACCATCATAGGTATCAGACAAAAAGATGGCAAGTTCCTGCCTATGCCTAGCGTCAGCACTGTCATATTGCCAGAGAGTAAGCTACTGCTCATAGGGACAAGTGAGGGTATCAAAAAAGCTAGAAAAGTGATACGAAAATCAAACAAACCAGAGGAGCTAAAATATGTTTAAAATCACCCCTGTCAAGGGCGGACTAGCAAATGTAGATGGATTTTTTTGTGCTGCTGTCAATGTAGGTATGCGTACCAACCCAGCAAATAGTAGTGATACTTCACCTATAGATGGTGATGTGGCGTTCATCCGTAGTGATAGCCTATGCGACCTCTCTACAGTTTTTACTACCAATAAATTTCAAGCAGCACCTATCAAGCATCTACTGAATTACCCAAAAGGTTTTCAGACAGATTTTCTACTCATCAATGCAAAAAATGCCAATGCGATGACAGGAGAAAAAGGCATAGAGGATATAGATAGCATCTTCGAGAAGCTTCGCGAGAAGATAGAGGTGACGAACCCCATCATGAGTTCCACAGGGGTGATAGGCTACAGACTAGACCAAGCCAAAATCACTAGTGCATTTGATAAGTTTGATTTCCAAGCACGAGATAGTGATGAGACTGCAAGAGCCATCATGACGACCGACAGCTTCAAGAAAGAGCTATCTTTCAAGGTAGAGTTGGATGATGGCGGTGAGTTCCATATATCCGCTATATGCAAGGGTGCAGGTATGATCAATCCTGCCATGGCGACTATGCTCTGCTTCATCACCACAGATGCAGATATACCAAAAGAGGATATGGATGAGCTACTCCGAGAAGCGACTGAGCAATCATTCAACTCCATATCTGTAGATGGAGATACTTCTACCAACGATACAGTTATGCTACTAGCAAACAAAACAAGATCTAGCTACGATAAAGAGGCGTTTAGAGAAGCTCTCAACAAGATCACATTTGAGCTAGCCATGATGATACTCAGAGATGGCGAAGGTGCCAACAAGCTAGTAGCATTTGAGGTCAAGGGTGCGAAGAACTTAAAAGAGGCACGGAGAGCTAGTAGAGCATTGAGCAACTCACTGTTGGTCAAGACGGCACTCTTTGGTGAAGACCCCAACTGGGGACGCATAGCCTCCACCATCGGTGCTAGTGGGATAGAGTGTGATGACAGACTCCTCACCATACACTATGACAAGCTACTCATATACTCTGATGAATTCAGAGAGCTAGACAAAGAGAGAGAAGATAAGGCATACAAAGTCATGAAGCAAGATAGCTTCAGAGTCACTTGCGACATAGGTGTAGGCGATGCCTCATACATCTCTTATGGCTGTGACCTGAGCTATGAGTATGTTAAGATAAATGCAGAGTATCGCACCTAAGGCTATAGATTGAAGATATTGATTACAGGCATAGCGGGTTTTATAGGGTTTCATCTAGCAAAAAGATTGCTTGATGATGGTCACGAAGTGGTCGGATTGGATAATATAAACGACTACTATGATGTAGATCTCAAATATGGCAGATTGACACAGTTGGGTATAGAAAAAGAGTCTATATCCCACAGCTTTACTACCTCTACCACATATGAGAAGTGCAAATTTATCCAGTTAGATGTATCGGATAGGGAGTCTATAGAGAGACTATTTGCAGATGAGCAGTTCGGAGCAGTTTCACATCTGGCCGCACAAGCAGGGGTGAGATACTCACTAGAGAACCCACATACATACATAGAGAGCAACATAGTAGGATTCATCAATATCTTAGAAGGGTGTCGCAAAAACGGCATCAAAAATCTATCGTTCGCCTCTAGCTCCTCTGTGTATGGACTCAATAGATCTCAGCCATTTAAAACCACAGACCACACAGACCACCCAGTGAGTCTATATGCCGCTACCAAAAAATCTACAGAGATGATGGCACACTCATATGCCCATCTATACGGCATAGAGATTACTGGTTTGAGATTTTTCACTGTATATGGTCCATGGGGCAGACCAGATATGGCTCCTATGCTCTTCGCCGATGCCATACTCCACAATCGCCCCATCAAAGTCTTCAACTACGGCAAAATGAGTAGAGACTTCACATATATAGATGATATCATAGATGGTATTGTAAAAGTCATAAACAACCCCGCCACCAGCAATCCAAACTGGGATCCCCACACCCCACAACCCAACAGCTCATCAGCACCATACAAGATATACAATATAGGAAACAGCCAACCTATAGAACTGATGGATTTCATCAATATCTTAGAGCAAAAACTTGGCATAGAAGCAAAGAAAGAGATGCTACCAATGCAAAACGGTGATGTAGTATCCACCTACGCAGACACCACCCCCCTACAGGAAGACTTCGGCTACACCCCCCTCACCTCCCTAGACGAAGGCATAGAGAAGTTTGTAGAGTGGTATAGGGAGTTTGTGTGGTGTGGGCAAGAGAGGCTTTGTGAATGATTTCTTCTAAAAACCGCTCACGCCCACGCCGTTTTAGGAGGAACCATATTTTTCACTATTTCTCCTTAGTTAAAGTTATGTTGATCTACTGCCTTGTTAGACATCTTGCAAAACTCGGAAGTGATCCTTTAGCTTCACTACTAGACGAGGCTAAAGCCATCGTTTCCGATGGTCAATCATTGAGTTATCAGCTTGACGATACCAAAGAGTAGATACTTGCAGCAGGGATTTTGATCTCTGCTACAAAATATTTAACTTTAGATAGTTATTTTTGTTTTGGTTCTTGCTTCTCTATAGGTAGATAGGCTTCTATGGAGGAGTAACCTATGGTATCAGCATCAATTATTGCTCTAAACTGAAGTGTATATCTTCCGCCTTTGCTTATGTTGAGATCGGGGGTGGTATATAGATCGCCTGATATCTCTACGCTCTCTACCATTACATCATCTTTTTGAGTATGAGGACGAGTCAATAGAAAGCTAGCGTTTGCATCCTTGACAATATCTCCACTCTTTGTAGTGACAGTGTATGTGAAATGATTTTTTCCTAGTTTTAGAATTACAGGGTCTTTTTGTACTCTCTTACTGTAAATGTTGTCAGTCATCACCATGCTCTTTGTGCCTATGATTTTGATATCATATAGCTTGTCAAATGCCATCTTTTTGGTCAATATATCATTGATGTGTATATCTGAATCTTGATACTTCATCATATAATCATTGGTCTCTTGTACAGGCAGGGATACGGCTGTTTTGACAGTCCAGTACCCTAGTATGATTGCCAACATCAAAAAGCCCAATATCATATGGGGCCAGTATGTCTTTTTGCTATTTTTTTCCATTTTTAATCCTTACAACTATTGGTCTAATCACTAATATCCATAGAACTATAGCACTACCAAAGAGTACTAGATATTTCAAATAACCTATGATTGTCCTTGTCTCGTTTGGTAGAGTTTTGGTCATCTCGACACCTTTTGTAGATGCTATCTGATCTGCTAGCTCTGAGTATCCCTGAACTATCCCTATGGTATATTTATCCTTTTTGCTGTTTTTGTCTTTTGTCGCTACCACATCTATGGTTGAATCTTTGACATCATCGGAGTCATACATCCCTCTAACATCGCTAGAGGATGTGATGAGTCCTACGCGTCCAGTCGCTTTGGATTTGGTAGTGACTAGTGCATTGGGAGCAAATATCAATAGTACGAAAGGCTTGCTCATGTTGTTCTCATATCTCTTGCTATACTCTACTAGATTGAAACCCACTGGGAATTTCTCATTTGTAGCTATAACATAAGCATTTATTCCAGTTTTGGAAGATAGCTCATTGCCAATATCTTCTATGATTGTAGAAGCTTCTCGGTTTGTTAAGTCATTTTTGATGAAGTGTGTTGCATTTAGAAGAGTTGAGAGCAACAAGACAAGCAGGGCGAAGCCCACTCTTGCTTGTTTCATATACCTAGCCTACGAATAGATGGTTTGATGTAACTACTGCCCATAGTGTATATAGTGCAGTAATTACCATACCCCAACCTAGGACTTTATCCATAATTGAAATCATTATCTATCCTTTACTTTTTGGCATCTTGAAAAGCAAAATTTGCATTGTCTGCACTATTTGCTTTCAGATTGTTTATGTCTAAAATAGGAGCTGGATCATAATAGTTGGTCGCACTTTTTTGCTGAACACCTATACCCCAAATAGTCAAGCCTACAAGTATACTAAGCAACAATACTGTCGCTATAAGCATACCTGTTACGCCATGCAATCCAAAGACTGCTCTGTTTGTATTTTCTGTTGTTGACATATTAAATCTCCTCTTACTTCATAGTACTAAGATAGCTTGCCAATGCTTTCTCTTGCACTGGAGTCAATCTACCTTTGAACGATGGCATACGACCTATAGAACCTTTTTTACCATGCTCTAACACATTGTGAACTAGTGTATTGTCATACTCTGCAATGTTTGCAGCCATACCATTCATGCCCTTGCCGTCAGGACCATGACATGACTCGCAAACTGCAAATGTGGCAGGCTTTTCACCTTTCATTCCACCAGCTACCCAAGTAGCTATAGCTTCTGCATCAGTACCACTTGCCATACCGCCAGGCATTGCACCCATCTGATAGCCAAGTTGGTTTGATCCATTCTTGATCACATCAAGTACTTGCTCTTTGCTGAATCTACCTGCTGTAAAGTCTTGAGCTTTGCCAGATAGACCATCACCAGTCTCACCATGACAAGGTGCACACTGTACCAAGAAGATAGATTCTCCCATCTCTTTGAGTGTAGCTGCATCTGCATTTTTATGCATCTCTTCAAACTTACTGTTGTATGCCAAGACCTCTTCGTTGAGTTGACCTATCTGACTGAAGCTGTTGACTGGATAGCCAACTGTCCAATACCACATAGCCCAAATCATAGTACCTAAGAAAGAGAATGCCCAGCCTACAGGTAGTTCATTTTTATACTCACCTATACCATCCCAGTTTTCATCAGCCAACTCACCTGTAGCTGTATCTGTCTTCATCTGGTTGATATATTTGAATGATACAACAACGGATAATATGATAATTACCCCTGCACCTATCACCGTCAGTCCTTTGATAGGGTCATCTATCAGCATTTGCAGAGTAATATTCATAGATGCAAGCACATAAATTGTAGCTAGCATGAGTACTACTGCAAAAGCAATTCCTTTTATCATTAACGCATTCATTTAATTTGCTCCTCGTTTTCAGCTTGAGTGGAAGGATCACTCTCTATGGGTGTACTATCTATCTCATCATCCAATGCGATGTTAGCATACTTCTCATAATCCTTCTCACCTTTTTTTTCACTTCTATATAGATGGATAATATATCCATATAATAAAATTACCAACAAGATAGTCATAAAAAAATTGGCATAGCCTTGTATATTTCTTATGTCCACTATCTATCCTACTATTTCAATCTATTAAGATAGGCAATCAAAGCTACGATCTCTGGGATCTCGCCTTTTGCAACCGTATCTTTAACATCTTGATTTTTCATATCAGCAGCAATTGCTTTTGCCTCTTCTATGACTTTCGGTCTGTATGCATCCCAAGCTGCTCTTGTTCCTTGGAACTCATCACCATATGGTGTATTAAATGCATTTTTGACAGTCACTGCTTCAGCATAAGCTGTCTCAATATCTGCAATGTTTGTAAACATATGCTTATATGCAGGCATGATAGACTTAGGCACTACTGACTGAGGGTTCCACATATGGTTCTCATGCCAATCAGTAGTACGGTAGTTACCTACACGATGAAGATCTGGACCAGTTCTCTTTGAACCCCATAGAAATGGTCTATCATAAGCATACTCACCACTTAGAGATACTTGACCATATCTATCTGTCTCAGATTTGAATGGTCTGATCAATTGTGAGTGACAAGCGATACAGTTGTCTTTTTTGTAAACTTCTTTACCAGCTAGCTCAAGCACTGTGTATGGCTTGAGACCAATCACAGGGCGAGAAGCCTCTGAAAAGTTTGGCAAGATCTCTACGAGACCTGCAAATGCGATAACCACAAATACGCCAACGGCGAAGAAGAATGGATTTTTTTCTAACCAATGAAACATAATAACCTACCTCCTTATGCCATAGGTGATCTAAACTGTGGCTCTTCTGTCAATTCTCTTGACGAAGTCATAGTTTTTATCATATTGTATGCGAACATCAAGAATCCTGTTAGGTATAGCACACCTGAAAGGGCTCTGATAGCATAATAAGGATGAAGCACTGCAACTGTATCGATGAATGAATACATCAAGTTACCATACTCATCAACCGCTCTCCAC
>WFMX01000209.1 GCA_015488875.1 Campylobacterota bacterium
ATACTTGAATGAAATCTCTTGAAGATATATTTAGTACAATTGTTTCTATGAAAAGACTTTTTGTAAATCAAATCTGTTTTAGCTTAAATTGTATGGTTTTTTGGAAATCTGCAAGTGATTATTAAGTAGAATTAAGTTACAAACTATGCAAATATAAGGTGAGTTTATGATAAAAGATGAAAATAGAGAAGAGATAGAGAGTGTATGTACATATTGTGGTGTAGGGTGCGACATTACGGGTGTAGTAGAAGATAACAAGATAGTCAAAATATTTGCTCAGCAAGATGGTGTAGTCTCACAAGGTAAGTTGTGCATCAAAGGTAAGTATGGATATGACTTTGTAGATGCTGATGATCGTATCAGAGAGCCTAGGATAAAAAAGTCATTTTTGGATAAAAATCCTCACATCAAAGAGGCTATATCATCTACACTTGTAGAGTATGATGATGACTATATGAGCTGCGACATAGAGAGTGCCACTACGGCGGCTGCTATGAAGCTAGGTGAAATCAAGCAGAAATATGGTGGTGATAGCTTCTGTGCCATAGGTGGAGCTAGGACATCATGCGAAGGGGCATATACATTCCAAAAATTCTGTAGAGAGAGTATGGGGTCGCCACATGTAGACAACTGTGCTAGGGTCTGCCACTCGCCATCACTCAAAGGCATGAGAGCCACCATAGGTGAAGGTGCAGCGACCAATCCCTATAATGATATATACGATACAGAGTTCATGATAGTCATAGGCTCCAACACCATGGAGGCACATCCCATCATAGCCAATCGCATCATCGACATGGCGAAGACTCACAACAACTTAGCGGTGATAGATGTCCGTGAGACCAAACTAGCCAAACTAGCCAAACAGAACTGCATCATACCATACGAAGCCAACTTACTCATACTCAACATGATGGCATTTGTCATCATAGATGAGGAGCTGTATGACTCTAGCTTCATATCCAACCGCACCAAAGGTTTCGATGAGTTCCGAGAGAAGATACTCAATGACCCATACGCAAATCCAAACTTTTTCAATCAGATAGAGGGGTATGAGTATCTCTCAAAGATGATACCAAACATAGCGAGAGAGTATGCCGTCAAAAAATCTATGATATTTTGGGGGCTTGGTATCACGGAACACTTAGATGGCTCATATGCCGTCATGGCGATTACTCATTTAGCCATAATGACAGGAAATGTAGGCAAGACAGGGGCAGGACTCATGCCACTTCGTGGTCAAAACAATGTCCAAGGAGCTTGCGATATGGGTTGTCTACCATACTTCGCACCTGATTATCAAAAGCCAAAAGTCGATGGACTCATGACACCACAACTCATAGATGCCATGCTAGATGGCAAGATAAAAGCCCTGCTCAATATGGGCGAAGATATCTCCCATATACACCCAAATATCAACAGAACTCAAAAGGCATTAGATAAGCTAGAGTTTATAATGGTGCAAGAGCTATTTATGACCGATATAGCCAAAAGGGCAGATATAGTCATAGGGGTCAAATCGGCATATGAAAAGACAGGCGTATATGTCAATGCCATGAGGAGACTACACTTGTCTCAGCCACTCGTGAAGAGTGATCTCCCTGATGACTGGGAAGTGCTGACTATGATGGATCAAAAATTGGGTGGCGACTTTAGCTTCGAGAGCAGTGAAGATGTATGGAACGAAGTGAGAGAGGTAGCACCTAGGAGATTTTCTGGAGCAGCCTACTATAGACTAGAGAGACATCGCAAGAGAGGCATGCAATGGCCCATATATCACGAAGATACACCCATACTTCATCTGCTAGACTTCAGGACAGATGATGGCTTAGGCAAGTATGTGTATAAACAGTATGAACCTAGAGGTATGATCCAAGAGATACTAGATGGAGAGTTTTATAACGATAGCTTAGATGGCTATTACTTGACCACAGGACGCACGCTAGCCCATTACAACAATGCAGCACAGACAAAGAGAAGTAAAAAACTGAACAAAAAATATGATAGTGATGTGCTGCTAGCACCACTAGAGGCAGAGGGTAAATTCGGTGATTTTGTAATACTAAAGACTATACATGGAGAGACAGCACCCCTACCTGTGCGATACACAGCAAAGATCAGAGAAAAGACCATATTTAGCACATTTCACCACAGCAAATCAAAGATAAATGCGATCTTTGGAGATGAGTGCGATGAGCTTATAATGACAGCTAGATTTAAATCATTGAGGGTTGAGGTGATACCTGTAATGCAACAACAGATCTAGCCGTGTTGCAATTTGACCAAGATCAAACGATCACTATGCGGGGAGACAGCTTTCGTTCGCGAAAATAATGTCCCCTAGCCACACCCATCAACTAGAAACCAGCAAGCAATATCTCTTGCTCGTATCATCTCTTTGCTAAGTTCACAAACCAAAAATATTTATAAATTAATGATATGAGTATATTTTCAGTAAAATTATGTAACAATATACAAATTGATAAATTTATAGCTCCTATATTGCCGTATTGACTTCACTATGGTACTATTGAACCACTATCAAACAAAGGGATACAAACTATGAAATACATTTTACTCCTGCTACTACTATCAAACCTACTCTCCGCAGAGGAGACAAAAAACAAAGAGATAACATTTTATGGAAATATCTCTCACCATGTTGCAAATTCTAAAAAATATAACGATGGAAAAAATTTCTATATCGTTGAGCCTGTAGATAATGGTAAGTATATATTGCCTAAAGCAATGCAGTTGATTTTTGATCCAGACAATATAGCGATCAACATCAAAGAAAATTATTATCTCAAAAGATATAAACTTACTGGACATATCGTGAAGACGGATTATGATAAAAATATTCGTTTTTATACTTATAATGCATTTCAAGTGGATGCCATCCAAGATATAACAAGCAAGATAAAGGCTAAATCCGTAGGGGATATAACAAAAGTCAAGTTTATGTTGATAAACAGAATGACTACCCCAAAAGATGCTAAGAGACGCAAAGAGGAGTTCACATATATCAAAAGTATCAAGATGAAAGCAGGAGATAAAGTAGTCTTGGATATGAAAACAAGCTATTATGTAGCAGAGAATCCACTCATCAAATTTAGATATGACAACAGAGATGCTAACGCCTCTACTTTAGAGCTAGAATACACAGACGATAAAAATATTGTAAAGACAAATCTAAAAAAGATCCGAAAAAGAAAAGGTGAAAAGAGAATAGATACACCATCTATAGTATCAAATACAGTATCATATATTGCATCAAAATTTTCCAATAGATATAAAATCAAAAATAGAGCTATGGTAGATTTGCTTGGAGATGTGACACTCATCGAAGATGGTATAAAATTTGTATGTCCAAAACTTGCAGAGAATGGTGGCTCGATTCCGATAGGTATCGTATCAAATATAGATGCAAAGAGGGTGATGCTCTTCTCTCTCGGAGATAGTGGAGATCTGGAGTTGACCGCAGAGTTCAATGAGACACCTCACTCTATCATAGATTATAGTCTGAGAATAAAAATGCATCACTCCTTTGATGTGCAGGTAGTCATAGAGGGGAAAGATGGGAAGTTTTACAGTGCCAAGCGATATATTGATGTTTCTATTGGTGGCGGAGAAGCATAAATCAAATATTATAGGAAAAGAAAATGAATAGACGAGCTTTTTTACTA
>WFMX01000210.1 GCA_015488875.1 Campylobacterota bacterium
CCATACCTGCTTCTATGTACTTCTCTTTATCTCCTTTGAGTGCATTTGCTGTCAATGCTACTATGGGGATATGATTGAGGTTATAATCCTTTTCATACTGGAGTATAGCTTGTGTAGACTCCATACCATTCATGACTGGCATCTGCACATCCATAAATATGATATCATAATCCTCTCGCTGTCTCTCTTCAAATGCCTCTTTACCGTTGGATGTTATCTTGACATTGAGACCAAAATTTGCCAAAGTAGCCAAAATCAACTTTTGGTTTATCACATTATCCTCTGCGACTAATGCTCTGATATTTTTAAACTTATCTGTTTTGAGTGAAGCCTTTTTCGTTGACTCTTTTGTTTGTCCACCGTCGGATAGGCAGCTCTCTATTGCCCTTTGTACTTTGCCGATAGTCATTGGCTTGTGTACTATTTTTAGAAAGCTATGATCTTCGGCATCTATTGTATTTTTGAATTTACTCGTAGTCATAAATATACGATTTGTATCTATCTGTTCAAATACCTTTAGCTCTTTCAAATTTTTGATATAATATTGGTCGATAAATAGGATCTTTGGCATCTCTATATCTCTATTTTTATTGAATAATTCATCATATGAATATAGTTGTAGTTTTGATCCAAAGTATTCTATATAGGAGATCAGATTTTTATCTGTCTGTCTTAAGATCTCTTTGTCAGGAATGATCAAACCTATAGAGAGATCTTTATAGTCTGGTATCTCTATCTCTGAGCTATTCAAGTCTTTCTGCAGTCTTATGCTAAAGAAAAATTCTGCACCTTCATCTTCTGCACTATTGACATCAAGTTTACCACCCATATAGTCGATAATAGCTTGAGATATAGTCAATCCTAGACCAGTACCACCAAATTTTCTACTTGTGCTTGAGTCGGCTTGTGTAAATGCTTGAAATATCTTCTTTTTCTGCTCTTCGTTTACCCCTATGCCAGAGTCTTTTATGGCAAATCTTATAGTGACAAACTCTTCATCCTCCTCCTCTACAGATACCTCTTCTGCAAAGAGGGTGATCATCCCATTGTCTGGTGTGAATTTGAGTGCATTGCTGATAAGGTTCGCAAATACCTGTGTAAGTTTGGTAGGGTCACCTATGAAGTTCCTAGATAGGGTAGGTGTGATATATATCCCTAACTCTATATCTTTCTCATCTGCTTTTGCTGAGAAAGTCTCTATGGCAGACTCTATCTTGTCAAAGAGATCGAAACTGACCTGCTCTAGCTCCATTTTGTTTGCACTTATCTTGGATAGATCTAGTATATCGTTTACAATGGTTAGTAGATTATCTGAACTGTTCTCTATGATGTTGATAAACTCTTTTTGGTCATCTGTCAATGGAGACTCTTTGAGAAGCTGTGTAAAACCAACAATCCCATTGAGTGGTGTACGGATCTCATGAGACATATTTGCCAAAAATAGATCTTTTGCGTTATTTGCTTCACCTGCTTGTAGCTCTTTTTCATGCAGTAGTTTCAGGATGGAGCTTATGTAGATATATATCTGTTTTTTATCGGAGAAATCGCTTATGAGGTCTTCTGATGAGAGAACCTCTTTTTTACTCTCTGTCGTGAGTATCTCTATCTCTTGCATCATCCTCTTGAGTGCATCATCTTCCTCTTTTACTCTCTTGAAATATCCTATGGTAGTAAATACGAAAAATATCATACTTAGCAGCGTTATAGTCAAACTACCTACTATAATCATCTCATATTTTTTTATAGTTTCAAGGTTTTTTCCTGAGATGTATTGCAGTGCTGTTCTCTCCGCCAAAATGAATAGAGACTCTTTCTGGGCATTCAAAAAAATCCACTTATCAGTACTCACCTCGTAGTTTCCTGTAGAGTACCCCAATAATATATCTATTGACATTCTGTCAATATCGCTTATTAGTTTGATGCTATCTTTAGAGTCAAATATATTTTTTAATTGATCTTGTATGGGAGATATATTTTTGTATCTATCTATGTCTGGCATGACTGCCAAGCTCATATAGCTATCCCAATTCATCAGATCTATTGATGTCAGCTCCTTCTTATTTGATAGAAAGTATGTGCCAAATATAGTATTGACAATAGAGTGTTTGTATAATTCATTCATTTTGCTCAAAAATTTTAGATAGCCTTTGCTATCTTCATCACTATACTTTTTTACACTTTTCCAATAGTTTTCGATAGGATTGATAATCTTTTTATGATATTCACTATTTATAAATTTGTCCAATTTAATATTTTGAGATGTATCTATATTGTATCTTATAGCCTGTAGAGTGACAGAGAGTTCATTTTTTCCAAATATAGAGATATCTTCAGTATGAGAGCTGTTTTCATCCAACAAGAGTCTATTGATCTTTTGATAAAACTTGAGACTACTTGATTGAGTTTTGAGATCTGATACTATGGCATCAGTCTCTTCTCTACTTTTTTTGCATTGATCTTTAAAACTACTCTTGTCACCACTTGCTTTTGTGGCACATATGACCTCTTTGTATGTAGCGTCTTCTAGTGATTGTAGCAGTGATATCTTGTCAAGGTGAAGTTGTAATTCAGATATAGTTACATATTTGCCCCAAGTATTGTAGGCTACAAAACCACCTACAACAAAAAGTACGATCAATGGAAGCAGAACAACAAATAGATTTAAACGGATTCTATTAGATTTCATGATTTATTTTCCTAGTTATAATATTGGTTTGAGACTCTACTGTGAAACATATAGTAGAGT
>WFMX01000211.1 GCA_015488875.1 Campylobacterota bacterium
ATAGTGATCGCTCGCCATCTACTGCAACACGGTTATATCTCAGCCGAGGTCTGCTGATATCATATCTACCCCTATATAGTATTTTTAATATTATATGATATAATACCTCTATGAATGATAATAGAGTAATAGATATAGCGATCATAGGTGCTGGTGCTAGTGGATTGATGCTTGGTTCACTGCTGAAAGATATGGATGTAGTGATCTTCGATGGCAACAGTAAGGCGGGTGCTAAGCTTTTGGTGTCAGGTGGTGGCAAATGCAACATTACCAACGAATGGGTAGAGCCTATGCACTATCTAGGCAATCCACACTTCATCAATGAGGTGTTGAGGCATTTTGACCAATACTCCCTACTAGAGTGGCTGAGAGAGAGGGGTCTCGACCCCATAGTGAAAGGAAATAGCCAATATTTCTGCCCAAAAAGCTCTAGTCAAATATTGGATATATTCAAAAGAGAAAATAGCGATAATCTACTATATCTCAACCAAAAAGTCGTAGATATCATCAGAAAAGATCTTCTATTTCAGATAGAAACAGCATCAGAAGTATATAGAGCCAAGAGAGTCATCATAGCGACAGGTGGCTTGAGCTTCTCTATCTTGGGTGCGGATGATATAGGGTATAGGGTAGCTGAGAGATTTGGTCACACTATCACCCCTACTGCACCTGCTCTTGTAGGCTTCACTCTTCAAAAAGAGCAGTTTTTCTTCAAGGAGCTTAGTGGCATATCTACTGATGTGGAGATAAAAGTAGATGGACATAATTGCTTAGGTGCTTTGCTCTTCGCACACAGAGGGATCAGTGGACCCGCCGTATTGGACGCGTCACTATATTGGCATAGAGGTCAGATAGAGATAGACTTCATGCCAGGGTGGAACCTAGAGGATCACTACAGATCAAAGAAATCTATCAGCTCATTACTGCCAATGCCAAAAAGACTCAGCAAGGCACTTCTCGAACACTATAGTATACCTGATCTTCCTACTCATAGATTGAGAGTTGAAGATCGAGAGAAAATAGTAGGACTCAAAAATTATAGATTTTCACCATCAGGCACCTTTGGATATGGGAAGGCAGAGGTGACAAAAGGTGGCATCTGTGTAGATGAGATAGACTCTAGGAGTATGATGAGCAGAAAATGCAAAGACTTGTATATCTTGGGTGAAGTTATGGATGTCACGGGTAGACTAGGTGGATATAACCTACAGTGGGCATTTAGTACAGCATATATCTGTGCCTCTTCACTACAAAAGAGCAGATGAGATACATTGTTCTCGTTATGATTTTTGCTCTAGCCCTATTGATACTATTTGAGAAAGATATCACAGGTACCAAAAGTCTACAACTAGATAGAGTACTCAACCAGACAGTGAGTATAGTCCATCATATAGCGGAGGAGTATATGAGCCTTGATACCAAAAGCCCTACCATGCAAGAGTCACTCGCTAGACTCAATGCAAAGATTGGCGACCCTGTATTTATCAGGATTTTTAAATTGACAGCTGAACTAGAAGTATGGATCAAGGTGGATAATAAATATCGGCTTCTACACGACTATGAGATATGTATGCAGTCAGGATACCTAGGACCCAAACTACAAGAGGGCGATCTGCAGGGACCTGAGGGCTTCTACTACACCAGCCTGGCTAGACTAAACCCAAATAGCAAATACCATCTCTCATTCAACATAGGATATCCAAACGCTTACGACAGAGCTTACGATAGGACTGGTAGTGCGTTGATGGTACATGGGGATTGTCTCTCGGCAGGATGTTTCGCTATGACAGATGAGAAGATAGAGGAGATATATGAGCTTGTAGAGAAAGCTCTGAGAAATGGGCAAAAGATAGTGAGAGTTCACATATTTCCATTTCGTATGACAGATGCAAACTTGGAGAGTCACAAAGATAATGAATGGTATGATTTTTGGCTAAACCTCAAAGAGGGATATGACTATTTTGAGAAAAATAACATACCACCAAATGTAGAAGTGAAAGATTATAGGTATATCATCAAAAAAGAGAGATGATGATCACTTCAGTAGGCTCTTTTCCCTATCTGATATATCCCAACAACACCAAGTTCACAAAATATAGTAGAAGTGCGAAGAGGATCATAGCAGTGACGAAGTAGAGTGATTTGATCGACTTGACCATATCCACAAACCTATCCAAACCCACCTCTTTGACGGTAAATATGAATAGTACCCAGCCACCTATACTGCCTGCCAATGCCAATCCAGCTGCACCCATAGGTTGCATTAGGGTTAGTGAAGCTACCATATTTGTGACTAGTGAATATGTGGCTATCTTGGCAGCGGTGGCTTGTCTGTGTGACGCATACAAAAATAGAGAAAATAGTTTTGCCAATCCAAAAGGAAGCAACCCGATCATATACATCATAAGCACGCTTACGGTAGCATCGGTACTCTCTATGGTGAAGTTACCTCTCTCAAAGAGTAGCCATACTATAGGCTCGGCTAGCATTATGCCTCCTACCATAGCAAGCCCTAGAGCATATGTGAGTAGCCAAAAAGCTTTGTTTAGATTTTCATATGCCTTCTCTTGTTGGTTATTCTTGATAGCTTTAGACACGGTAGGAAAGAGAGCTGTCGCTGTCGCTATGGCAAATATAGCAAGTGGGAGTTGAAATACACGATTTGCATAAAATAGATAAGATATAGACCCTGCACCTAAAAATGATGCTAGCCAAGTATCTACGAAAGAGTTGATCTGTGCAGTAGAGTTGCCCCATATGGCAGGTATGAATAGTTTGGTGAAGCCCCTCTTTTCATCCTCTATATCCTTCTTGTTTCTATACTTCCATCCGCCCATGATAAGAGGGTGGAGATTGAGTCTATATAGTGTGACGAGATGAGCCACCACCTGTAGCACACCACCTACGACCACTGCTATACTAAGTGCATATGCTACCCTCTTTGGATCGTCATGCATCGTATATAGTAGTGCTGATATCATAGAGATATTAAGTAGTATTGTGGATAGTGCTGTAGTGGCGAAATGCTCCTTGTACTGTAGGAGTGTGGCTAGAAATGTGACTATGAATATAAGGTCAAGGTACCAAAAGTTGATAGCTGTGAGTGGAGCGGCTTTGGCTATGACCTCATCACTCCACCCTATAGCCATCATCTTTGTAGCTACTTCAGGGAAGATATTGACTACCAATGTACCTGCTATGATAAAGAGTATAAATCTTAGTAGTATAGCAGTAGCAAATACACCCTTGTGTCTAGATGCGATAAACGATGGCATAAATGCTTGCGTGAATGCACCCTCTGCAAATATTCGTCTAAATAGATTGGGTAGTTTGAATGCTACGAAGAACATATCACTATAGATAGATGCACCTAGTATTGATGCCATGAGTATGTCACGGATGAGACCTGTGACGCGTGAAAAGAGTGTACCGAAGCTATTGGTAAGTATAGATTTTATTTTCATATATGAGTTCGCTATTTTTGGGGTATTATATCTAAAAGTTTGTAAGAGATAGTATATAGAATGGAGCGGGCGAACGGGATCGAACCGTCGACCCTAACCTTGGCAAGGTTATGCTCTACCGCTGAGCTACGCCCGCAACATTATCTAACTATTATGGTACCGCAGGGCGGATTCGAACCGCCACGCCCGAAGGCAGAAGATTTTGAGTCTACCAAGTCTACCAGTTCCATCACTGCGGCATAGACATCCTTAAATGTGAGCGGTATTATACCTACTCAAACTTACACTGAGCTGAATAGCCTCTAGGACAGTGCCTCTTTGAGTGCTTTTCCTACTCGAAACCTGACTACTCTTTTTGATTTGACCTGTATCACTTCACCTGTAGATGGTATCCTCACATCTCTAGCCGCCTTCTCTAAAGTAGAGAACGATCCGAAATCCACAAAGCTTATATGGTCATTATCTTTCAGTAGCTCCACTAGCGTCTCTAGAGCAGACTCTATCACTATATTGGTATCTTTCTGCGACAACATACTCTTTTGAGCCACTGTAGTTACAAATTGGGCTTTTGTCATACATATCCTTTTGTAAGAGATTTTTATAGATTATATCCTAAATAAGTTAATGTGACTTCCAAAGAACAGTGCGTGACAATGTTAGCAATACCAATGGATACGAGGTTATAACGCTTCGCTACGCATATCATTATCGCCAGACTCATGTAATACTGACATAGTGGGTTTTGGACGAGACGGCTTCTATTTTTTATTTTTGGATGGTAGAAATGGTAGGGATCTAACAATTAGGGGACATTGGTTTCGTGAGCGAAGCGAACGGAAGCTGTGTCCTCGTATAGAAATTGTTCGACCTCGGCTGTAGCATAACGGTGTTGCAGTGTAGCCGAGGTCAGGTTATTCATGATGCATTCCGCTACGCTCCACGCATCACAAATCACCAGACCCCTATCGTTTCTATATATCCAAATAGTGGAAATAGATAGGGCAAATC
>WFMX01000212.1 GCA_015488875.1 Campylobacterota bacterium
AAATAGTATAATATAGATATGTATATAAGGAGTCGAGAATGGAGAGTGAAAAAAATATATTTGAGATAGATGGCGATACTATTTCGCTAGAGAAGCTCATAGAGAGTTACCAAGAGAGTAAGCTAAACGAAGATGTGACAAAAAAAGCCATAAGCAAGAGAAAGAATGAGAAGAAGTTAAAGCCATATCAGGCAGAACTCATCAAATTGCAGAAGCATATAGAAAATACAAATCAAAAGATGATTATACTTTTTGAGGGTAGAGATGCGGCGGGTAAAGGTGGTACTATCCGTAGAGTGACACGATATATGAATGAGAAACACTATCGCATAGTCGCACTAGGCAAACCTACAGATGAGCAGAGAAATCAGTGGTTTTATCAGAAATATATAGCGCATTTCCCTAGAGGTGGCGAGATAATACTCTTTGATAGAAGCTGGTACAATAGAGCTATGGTAGAGCATGTATTTGACTTCTGTACCCCTAAGGAGTATGAAGATTTCATGAAAGGTGTCAAAGGCTTCGAGAAGGATTTGACAAGACAGGGTATCATACTCATCAAGCTCTATTTTTCAGTCACCAAAGATGAGCAAGCTAGACGGTTTGAACGCAGAAAAAGCGATCCTCTCAGACAGTGGAAGCTAAGCGAGATAGATATGCAAGCCCAAGATAGATGGGATGACTTCACAAAAACAAAATATGAGATGATCAAAAAAACACACTCACACAACGCCCCTTGGAGGATAATCAGATCCAATGATAAGCAGAAAGCTAGATTTGAAGCTATCAAGGTGATACTGAACTCTATAGAGTATGAGGATCGTGACAAAGATCTCAACTATGCACTTGATCCTGATGTGGTGATATCTGGTGCTAGAGAGATAGAGATCATGGATGCACAGAAAAATAGCAATGGCAACTTCATAGGCTGATGTGATGGACGGCAAAAAAAGAGCAGATATCAGAAGTGGTCTTAGTGTAGGGATAGTCCTCAAAGAGGATCAATCTACAGGCTATATCACATATGGAGTGGTGAGAGATATACTCACCAAATCACCGACTCACCCTCATGGCATAAAGGTACGACTGATGAGTCGTGAAGTAGGCAGAGTCAAAGAGATAGTTAGGTAGTTGTGTATTTGAAGCATTACTTAAGGTAGATAAAATCAGGAGGAAGAAAATGAAAAATTTCAAAATATTGGTGTTGGCTGTGGTCTTTACAGGGGTGTTGCTGGCTCAATCACAGCAGATGCAGAGCAGAGCATTGAGTACGAGTGAAATGCAAAGGCAAAACCACAAGATAGTCAAAATGGCAAGCAAGGCACTATCCAAGCATCTCCCACAAGCTGTGGATAGATATACGGCACTTGTAAAGGTAGATGGTGTTAACTCCACTCTCATATATACATACGAGATCAACACTGGTGCAAAGAGTGATGAAGCAGTCATCAAAGAGGATAAGTCACGCATGAAAAGAGCAGTGGTCAACGGCATATGTCTACACAACAAGAGATTTTTGGATGCACAGATAGGTATCACATACATATATCGAAGCGTCACTACCAAGCGAGAACTGTTTAGATTTACCGTGACACAAGCTGAGTGTCCTCAGCCGAAGTAGCCCATACTATGCCATTCTCACGATTTGACCTATCTCCAGATCTTATTGGCTCCATAAGCTACGGCAAACCTACAGACATACAGATGGAGTTGATACCTGCCATATTGGACGGTAGGGATATATTGGCTAGTGCTCAGACGGGTAGTGGCAAAACAGCGGGCTTTTCGCTCCCTATCATAGAGAAAATTTTGAGAGCTAGAGATGATGAAAAGGCTACTCTCAGGGGATTGATAGTAGTACCCACTAGGGAGTTGGCTAGGCAGATACATGAGCATATAGAGATATATACGAGAAATCTGCCCATCACGAGCGGTGTCGTATATGGTGGTAGATCTATAGCATCTCAAGCCAATCGACTAGATCGTGGTGTAGATATACTGGTGGCTACACCAGGGCGACTACTAGAGCATGTAGATCAAAACAATCTAAATCTAAAGAGCGTAGAGTATTTCGTACTAGATGAGGTGGATACTATACTAGATATGGGCTTTAGGGGTGAAGTGATACAGATCATATCTCATCTCAAGGATAGGCGACAAAATATATTTGTCTCTGCCACCATCCCTCATGCACTCAGAGAGATGAGTAGTGAAATACTCCATAGACCCTTATCTATAGAGGTGTCGACTATGGGCGATATCTCCGATACCATTAGGCAGGTTTTGCACCCTGTAGAGAAAGAAAAGAAGCTAGAGTTACTCTCCTATCTCATAGGCTCTAGAAACTATCAGCAAGTGTTGGTATTTGTCAGGAAAAAGTCTCAAGCCGAGATAGTCACTAGTGAGCTGATAGCTTCAGGACTCAAAAGTGCTACGATACATGGAGATAAAAGCTCGGGTGCTAGGAGTCGTGCATTGAATGACTTCAGAGATGGCAAAGTCAGAGTCTTGATAGCTACAGACATAGCAGCTAGAGGATTGGATATCAAGGAACTAGATGTGGTCATCAACTATGATATACCACATGTCACGCAGGATTTCATACATAGGATAGGTCGCACTGGCAGAGCTGGGAGAGCTGGATTGGCGATCACGCTCAGTAGTAACGATGAGTCGGTAGCCCTCAAATCTGTAGAGAGAATGTTGGGTAGAGCTATCCCTATAGAGGTGATAAATGGCTATGCACCACCTATGGAGCCAAAACAGAGAGGTGCTAGAAAAAAACCAAACGAAAAGAGACCCAAAGTAGCAGGAGCCTTTGGTAAAAAACAGAAGAGAACAAGCACAAAAAAACGAAAAACCACCAAGAGAGACGGCTTCAAGAGGTTTGATAATGCAAAATGATTGTAATTTGGATGATGATTACTATACGGGGACACAGGTTTCATTCGCTTCGCTCGCAAAACCAATGTCCCTTAACTTTGAAATTTTCTGAATTTGTTTAGCATATTTACCTTTTTTGTAGTCTTGACTATGATATGGTTTTTTGGGAAGTACCTATAAGGTTTGTACCCTGATTTTCTCTGCTTCATCAGCCCTGAGTACTACTAGTGTACTGTTGACTTCTATCTCTATCGTCTGTTTGGCTAGTGATACTCTCTTTAGAGTTACTGTTTCGCCTTTGACTATACCAAAGGAGTTGAGACGATCTCTCAATGGCTTGTCGCTATCTATGTCTATGATCATTGCCTCTTGCTCTTTTTTGAGTTGATTGAGTAGCATATCCCCTCCTATACTATAAGTAGTGTCACACGATAGGCTACAAAGCTCAATATCCATGCGGTAGCTGATGTCATGACAAATAGGTAGACTAGGTATTTCCACCCTCCTGCCTCTTTGGCGAATACCATTGAAGCTGCAAGGCATGGTAAGTATATCATCACAAAGACTATGAATGATATAGCAGAGGCGAATGGTATATTGGCTCTGATTTGCTCTACTAGCCCTTCACTATTTTCATCCACATCATCACCCAATGCATAGAGTACACCTAGGGTAGATACCACCACCTCCTTGGCTGCTAAGCCTGCTTCGAGTGCTATGCTCATACGCCAATCAAACCCAAGAGGTGCAAAAAATGGCTCACTAGCATGACCTATGATGCCTAGGTAGCTACTCTCTAACTCTTTTAATTTTAGTTCGTTCACTAAGCTACTTTTTTCACTTGCAGATGCAGATAGCTCTATTTTGTTTTGGTACTGCTCTTGTATGCTGTGGTCTTTTGGATAGTTGCTAGCAAACCATATGAGTATCGATGCAGCAAGTATAAATGTACCAGCTTTTTTGAGATAGCTCTTTGCTTGTCCATAGACTGTATGCCATACTAGCTTGAATGATGGCATGCGGTACTTTGGCATCTCCATCACAAATGGTTCGTCATCTCCCTTAAATACAAATACTTTCAGTACCTTGGCAGATATCAGCCCTAGTAACGCACCTGACATATATATGATGAAGAGTATATTGCCAGCATTCTCCTGAGGAAAAAATGCACCGACAAAGAGTATGTAGATAGGCAATCTAGCACCGCAACTCATAAATCCAATGATGTATAGAGTGATGAGTCTATCTTTCTCATTTTTGAGTGTCCGTGCCGCCATGTATGCAGGTACTGAGCATCCAAAGCCTGTCACTAGCGGTATGAAGCTCTTGCCGTGCAGTCCAAACTTGTGAAAAAATCCATCAAGCAAAAAGGCTACCCTACTCATATAACCTGTAGTCTCAAGCAGTGCTATTCCTATAAAGAGTATGATTATGTTGGGCAAGAACATCACTACTGCTCCGACTCCTGATATCATGCCATCAGCGACTAGTGAACCTAGATTGCCATCACCCAATATCTCTTTGGCTTTTTCACCTATCCACACGAAGGTAGCATCTATGGCATCCATAGGCAATGCACCTAGCTCAAATGTAAGCTGAAAAAGACCCCACATAAAAAAGAGAAATAGTGGTATACCCAATATTTTGTTGATGAGAAGATTATCTATCTTTTGGGTCAAGTTTTTGGCACGCATAGATTTGATGGAGATTACCTCCATCTTTGCACCCTTGGCAAAAGCGAAATGTTCATCAGCAAATATCTGATCTATATCTTTGGTACCTGTGTGTATATAGATATGCTGAAGTGACTCCTGTATGATGTGTTGTAGTTCTATCCATATAGGCTCTTCATGTATCTTTCTGTAGATATCTACATCTTCTTGAAGTAGCTTGACTGCCAATTGTCTATGTGATATTCTGCATACATATCTCTTCTCATTAAGGAAAGAGGTGATAGTGTCTATCTCCTCCTCTATGTGATCGCTGTATACTACTTTTGCACTACTTTGTGGCTTTTTGTATGTATCTATGATGGCTTGTTTGAGTTCATCTGCTCCTATCTTTTTAGATGCACTTGTCTTGATGCAGGGCACTCCTAATATCTTGGATAGTTGCTTTTCATCTATCACTATACCCTCTTTTTGGGCTTCATCCATCATATTGAGGGCGACTACCACTCGTTTGCCTGTCTCTAATATCTGGGTGGTAAATAGTAGATTTCTCTGTAGGTTTGTAGCGTCTACAACATTGACTATGATGTCGTAATCATCATTTTGGAGGAAGCTTTTGGTGACTTTCTCCTCTATGGTATATTCAGTGAGCGAATATGCACCTGGTAGATCTATGATATGTATCTCATACTCTTGGGAATTAGTTTTGTCTTCTATGGTGAACTCAACTTCCGTTTTATCTACAGTCACACCAGAGAAGTTGCCCACTCTCAGTCTGGCATCTGATATAGCATTGATGAGAGAGCTTTTGCCAACATTTGGTTGTCCTGCCAATGCTACTACTATCTTTTCCAATATACACTCCTTAGTCTTTATT
>WFMX01000213.1 GCA_015488875.1 Campylobacterota bacterium
CCCTTATAGGGTTTGAAACACTATTTTAATTGATTACGGTAGGATAATTTAGCCGACAATCTCCACAAACCCCAACCCCTTCATACAGTCAGCTCCCATGCCAGTGTCAAGTATCATCTCTAGCATATCTGTATCGGCTTCTATCTCGTATACTCCGTACCATGTCTTGATCGCTCCTTTGGAGTAGTGAAATATTCGTTCTCGTGGTTTTTGATTTTTGAGAGTTATTTTGAGTGTGCCATTGTAGGGTTTGCCTAGGAGGGCTTCGTATTTTTGGATAGTGTTATTATAGAGTATCTCTTGGAACTTATCGCTCTTTGGCTCTAGGTATATCTTTTTGTTGCTATTTTTGCCATCTTTGATAGCACAAGAGACAAAACCCCCTACTTTTATAGGGGATTTGATGCTGGAGTTTCTCTCTGTGATGGAGACTACTGTATTGCTCAAATGTATCTCTCCTAGCTTTAGGGTATCCATGAGTATATGCTGGGCTAGTCTTTTCTCATTTTCGTGGTCTAGGGCTACATATTTGGCATGGATCTCATATTCGTGATAATAGATCTTAAAATTCATCGCTTTGAAGACTTTGCCGTTTGGGTGTTTGTAGCCTGCATGCTCTTTATCATCTAAGGCAGTATAGACAAATGATTGAAATAGCTTGGAGAGGACTCTGCGGATGGGGAGGTTCTTTGTCGGTAGGGTTGATTTGATGGTGAGCATTTTGATCCTTTGGTGATATGATACATATAGTTTATCATAGTGATTGTGAGAAGCTTCTTCACACAATAGTCTGTTTGATATCATTTCACTCAACAATGCTACTCTATTTACCAATCATTAAGTATTGTAAGTTACAATTAAGGTAAGAAAATGGCAGACAAAACCATCTTCTTGTTATTTGAATCAAAAGGATATATTATGAACAAACATATCGTAGGGAGACACTTTGAGCTTACAGATCCCATCAAAGAGTATGTGGAGAGTGCTATTGATGGTCTAGAGAAGTATAATTTGGATATCATATCTGCTACTACACTCATCTCAGGAGATGAAAAAAATGGCAAAAAGGGTTTCAGTGTTGAGTTTGTTATAAAGTTGAAAGAGAAATATACTATAGTTATAACACAGAGAGATAAAGATGTATATGCCGCTACAGATATCGCTATAGAGAGAGTGAAGAAGTCACTCAGGAGACATGCTGACAAGATCAAAGATCACAAGATCACTAGTTTCAAAGATCTAGGTGCAGATGCTGTAGCGATCAGTGATACAGATACTGAAGATGTGGATATAGTACCTATGGATCTTGAACTACACAAGCCTATGGATTTCGATGAAGCTATATTGGCTCTCAAAGAGGAAAAGAAGAGACAATTTATAGTATTTAACGATAATGATGGTCTCATGCGTGTCATGTACAAAAGAGCCGATGGCAAATTCGGTCTATATTGAAACCTAGCTTGTGCCTCGGCACAAGCCCCATCCATCACAATAAACCCTCCAAAAATTAATCCTCTTTCGTATCTATACTCTTTAGGTCACTGCCAGAACTCAAAATAACCGCCAACCATCTAGTATTGGGATCTGTATCTAGTGCTATCTTGATCATGACAGTCAAAGGAACGGAGAGTAGCATACCTAATGGCCCCAACAACCACCCCCAAAATATCAATGACAAGAGTATGATGAGAGGCGACAAACCCAATCCTCTACCTAGTATCCTAGGCTCTAGTATAGTACCTATAGCCACATTGACTACTAGATATACTGCCCCTACCAAGAGAGCCATCGTCATATCGTACTGTACTATAGCCATCAATATAGCAGGAATGGATGCAATGATAGAGCCGACATTTGGTATGAAATTTAACATAAATGCCAATAGACCCCACAATATAGCGTAGTGTATACCCATCAGCTTCAACATCACTGCTATCAAGATACCTGTAGCAGCAGAAGTAAGAGCCTTGATTATCATATAATGTTTTATATTATTGTTGACCTCTGTAAATTTCAATATAGTGTTTGAGTTTGCTCTATTGAGTTTCTCTGTAAACTGCGATATCTCCATAAGCATGAAAACAACTGTCAGTATGATCATGAAAGAGTTCGTCAAGAGTGAACCTAGGCTTTTGAGAGTGTTGGCGATATATCGCATGACACTACTCGACTGAAATATATCCATGAAGTCCTTCTGTGGTACATGTACTCCCCAACCATTTAGCTTGACAAATAGATTGTGAAGGTCTGCACGAAGTTTGAGCTCGTATATTGGTATATTTTGATTGAAGTCTTGGACGGAGTTGCCTATCAATGTCATCAGAAGACTCGCAACAAAAAATAGCGATACGACTATGATAGCTAGTGAAACCATCTCTCCTAGCCCCAACTCTTTGAGCCACAAAAAGAGTGGTGCAAGTATGATAGTGAGAAATATAGATAGCAAAAATGGCACCACTATCACCGATGCCATCTTGATACCTGCCAAGACTATGACGACAGAGGCGGCCACCACCAAGAGATATCCGACTTTTATGTTAGTTTTGTCCATCTGCTAAACTCCTATGTGCTGATATATCATCTCTAACCCATCTACTAGGATCTAAGAGTGTATCATCATGTATATGCTTGAATGATGCGTTTATCATCTTAAATATATTGTCATTATCTCTCTCCATCTCCTCTAACCACCTCTTGGTTTTTTCTCTAGCGTGTGGGAGCTTGACATTTTTTAGCATAGCAGGGCAAGATTCATCGCCTATAGTCTGTAGATGGTTCTCATCGGCAAATGCTCTTAGCTGTCGCTCTCTAGTCTGTATAAGTGGACGGATGAGATGGAAACCTCTATCTGTCTTGTAGATAGGAGCCATAGATCGGAGAGTGCCGTTGTAGAACATATTCATAAAAAAGCTCTCGACTGCATCATCAAAGTGGTGACCTAGAGCAATCTTGTTAAATCCATGCTCTTGGGCATAGCTATACAACGCCCCTCTTCTCATGCGAGAAAAAAACGAACAAAATGAGCTATTTTCACGGATAGCATCATGCGATATCTCATATATGCCTGTATCATATACATGATGGACTATCTCCTGCTCTTTGCAATGCTCTACTAGGTAGCTGTAATTTTCATCTGGCATACCGTAGTTGATAGTACAAGCTTCAAACTCAAAGCTAAAAGGTGCATGTCGTTGGATATGTTTGAGTAGATGCACCAAAGCCAAAGAGTCCTTGCCTCCACTCAGCCCTACCAATACCTTGTCACCCTCACCTATGAGGCGAAACTCAGCATTTGTTTTGCCTGTGATGCGGAGTATCTTTTTGCTCAGCTTGATAGGTTTTTTATTGATCTTCAATAGCATTCACCATCTCTAATATAAAATCAGCACTCACTTTGGCAGACCCCTCAAGAAACTTATCAAAATCAAATCCAGCATCCATATCTGCACTATCACTGATAGCACGAAGTATAAAAAATGGTACGCCAAGTGCGTTGCAGACCACCGCAACACTAGCACCCTCCATCTCTAGTGCATGTGCATCAAATATCTTGGATATCCAGTTTTTCTTCTCTACACTTGCTACAAATTGATCTCCTGTGGCTATGATACCCTCTTTGAGTTTGATGCCCTTCTTTGAAGCTACCTCTTTGGCTACATTGCGGAGATATGAATCTGTAGGTATACAGACTTCACCCTCTGGCACAAATCCATGCGGATGACCAAATGCAGTGATATCTAAGTCGTGCTGGCATAGTCCATCTGCTATGATTAAGTCACCTATATCAAGGTCTGGATCTATAGCACCAGCCACACCGCTAAAGAGCAATCTATCACACCCAAACTTCTCTAGAAGGATAGTTGCCGTGAGCGAAGCAAACACTTTACCTATCTTGGAATAGGCTATGACGACCTCTTTTCCTTTGTACTCTGCTTCATAGTATGCATTTGCTGCATATTCTGTTTTTCTGATATTTGTCACTTGTGATAGTAGTGGCTCTATCTCCTCTGCCATTGCTCCCATGATTGCTATTTTCATCTTTTTCCTTAGTGTGATTTTGTCTATTTATTTCCATTATTTGGATATATAAAAACGATACAATGAGGGGACATTGGTTTCGTGAGCGAAGCGAATGAAACCTGTGTCCCCGCATAGTGGTCGTTCTCAGCCGAAACGATAGGGGTCTGGTGATTTGTGATGCGTGGAGCGTAGCGGAATGC
>WFMX01000214.1 GCA_015488875.1 Campylobacterota bacterium
ATAGGGGTCTGGTGATTTGTGATGCGTGGAGCGTAGCGGAATGCATCATGAATAACCTGACCTCGGCTACCCTGCAACACCGTTATGCTACAGCCGAGGTCTGGTGATAACGATTCACTTCACTTCGTTACGCAAATCATTATCACCAGACCCCTATCACTTCTGCCATCCAAAAATAAGGAATGAGATATAACCGTGTTGTAGTCGAGGTCGAAGAATTTCTATACGAGGACACAGCTTTCATTCGCTTCGCTCACAAAACCAATGTCCCCTAACTGTATCGTTAATGCAGTAAATAAATGATAAAATGAGTATATACACAGTATGATGGGATCAAACCTTAGATTGTCAAATCTTATAGAGAGATGGTAGATATAGATAAAATGCCAACATCGCCAAGATAGAACCTATGACAAAGATCCAAAATTTACTAGGATATCTAGCTACCACAAAGCCACCTATGATACCAGATATCAGACCGCCTGCGTGTGCACTCATATCTATATTTGGGATAGACAGACCTATGACGACATTGATACCTATGATCGCAGCGAAATCTTTCATCATTCCCTTGGCACTATCTCCTAGATCTTTCCTAAATGCCAGCAAATAGCCTGCTAATGCACCAAATATGCCAAATATAGCCCCAGATGCACCGATCGCCACTGTAGCAGGGTGGAAATAGATAGATGTCAAGCCACCCAATATGCCAGTGATTAGATATATGCTGACATAATGCATAGCTGAGAAGTTGACCTCTACAGGTCTACCTATGATATATAGAGAGAACATGTTCATAAGTATATGCGTCATACCACCATGTAAAAACATAGCAGTCACTAGCCTCCACCAATCCCCACCCAGCACTACTTGTGGACCAAATATAGCACCCAAATCTACCAATCCTCTAGCAGGTATATCTATAATATCTCCTGTGTAGAGTATAGAAATAGCGTATGCTATCAGATTGATAGCTATGATCATATATGTGATCTTAAATCTCATCAAGTCATTTGGCATAATCTTCCTTTGTTTTGATAGCCGATGGTAGCAAAACCCCATCTATGCCCATCTTTGCGTATGACTCTATCTCATTACTGTCTGATATCTCTACTATGATTTGGCTATCAAATAGGTAGTTTTGTGCTATGGATTGTAACTCCTGAGCTATAGAGGCAGGTGGTATGATATACTTCACACTCAGTAGGTGTGCATAGATGGCACTTTTGATATCATCTACTCTCAATGCTGTCGAGACTCTCTCTCTTTGTGCATACTTCAACACTTCTATAGAGTCGGATATATCGTTTAGAAGCACTATAGAGTTGGGTGGCGTACTCTGGATGTCGTCTATAGATTCTACAGTGTAGAGGCTACTATACTCTATCCAAGGATCTCCTATGATTAGCATATCTCAGACCTCTAAAGTGAAGCACATTCGCGAGAGCAATATATCTCTCCCTTGATGATGATAGACTCTTTGTATGTGACATATGTGCCACACTCTACACACTCCACCAAAGTATCTTCTTCTATCTTCTTGGGGTCATCGCCCTTGGGCATCTTGTTTCTTTTGACATTCTTGATAGATGGCAAGCTACCACCTAGTAGTCTATAAAACCCCAATCCTATAAGGGCAAATATTATAAGTTTTAGTATCATTTCATCTCTCTGTTTGGTTTGGCGTAGAGGTAGTTTCTACGATTTTTCTGTACTATATCATAAATCAGCTGATTATCCAACCCTACTATCTCATCAAATACCCTCTCACCCTTATAAAAGAGGTAGCTTGTATCCAAATCGCTTAAATCCTTAGTGAGTTCCAAAAGTAGCTTTGTATTGGTGACGGCTCTGGATGTTATAAGTTCAAAAGCTTCACTAACTATACTCTCCACCCTCTTGCCCACTACTGTGAGATTGTTCAACTCTAGATCGACCATAGTGTATTTGAGGAACGAAACTCTCTTTTTGAGTGGCTCAGATAATGTCACCTCTGTATTTGGCATAGCTATAGCTAGCACAAGACCAGGAAAACCTGCACCTGTGCCTACATCTAGTAGTGTTGATGGTCTTTCGATAAATGTAAGTGGGTAGAGTGAATCAACAATATTGTTATATATGGCATCTATGCTCTTAGCACCTGTGAGATTGTGTATGGAGTTCCACTCGTTCAACACTATCGCAAATCTCTCTAATTTTTCGACTATCTCTGCATCTAGTGATATCGACTCATCTTTTAGTATATTTTCTAAGTTCAAATCATCTCTCCTATAAGGGTCATGCGTTTCAAAATCAACAACAGTAGGCAACGGTAGGGGTCTGGTGATTTGTGATGCGTGGAGCGTAGCGGAATGCATCACAATTGCCTGACCTCGGCTAAACTGCAACACCGTTATGCTACAGTCGAGGGCGAACGATCATTATGCGGGGACACAGCTTTCATTCGCTTCGCTCACAAAACCAATGTCCCTTAACTACAGCCGAGGTCTAGTGATAACAATTCACTTCACTTCGTTACGCAAATCATTATCACCAGTCTCCTAGCACTCCTATCATCTTCTGCCATTTCATCTGATAAAATCTATAGATCCTGCTCTATGACC
>WFMX01000215.1 GCA_015488875.1 Campylobacterota bacterium
GAAGCTACAATTAGGAGACATTAGCTCGTTCCCATTCCTCCTCGGCAATGCCAAGGGAACAGCAATGGACACAGTGCTTTAGCTCTATAAATTATGAAGAGACTGAAGCCGTCTCGTCCAAAAAAAGCTTAATTCTTTGGACACGATGCCTTCAGTCTCGTCTCTTGCCTTTAGACAGAGTATGCAGTGACTATTGTATATGGTGCGTAGCATAAGTTAGTATAATTATATGTTAAAGTCCTCTTCCCATAAAAAGTAATCTCCATATCGACCTTTCTTTTGCTCACCTCCAGACTCTATTCCTTTTTGGGTCAACATCTCTTTCTCGTTTTTAATCTCCACATAAGCAAGCGAAATTAGCTCTTTTATGAGTTCATCAGTCTTTTTTCCTAGTTTTTTTGCCAATTTTGAAGTAGTGAGCTTTGTTTTTTTGCTATTAGTATTTGCTTGGGTTCTACTATTCTCCTCTTTGCCTGAAACTTCATCTTCCTTGCTGATAATATCCTCTTCCTTATCGGTAACTTTTTCTAAAGAAATTCTCACTTCATCACTAATTCTAATGATTCTTTGTGCCTCTGCATATGCTTCTTTATATAGTTCTTGGTCATCTAGGCGAGATACTACAACACCCATTTCATTGTTATTTACTTGACTAAACTCATAGAGATTCAAGCTAGTGATAATACAGTTTTCTTCGTTTATATAACATTTTGCATGGAGATTTTTACAAAAACTTGTCCTAACATAAGTGAGCCTACTCAACCAATTTATCTCATCATTTTGAAGTTCATTTTTGCCATATATTATCCTAACATCTATTTTTAGTCTATTTTTATCTTCTAATAACTCTTTGATTCGGTCATTTAATTTCAAAAATGGACTGATAAGTATGAGCCTATCACTTGCACTTTTGATTAATTCTTCTAAAAAGTAGTTGGTTGCACTGGTATTTAAAAATTTTGCCATTATCTTTCCTTGTTTTATGATTTATAATTATATCTATCAAAACCAAGAAGCATGCTTTATTTTTCTCGCTTTTGGCTCACATTTTTCGCTCATTCAAAATTTACACATCTTGTCTGTGAATTTCTACTACTACTCCATCTCTGCCAACTGTTATATAATGAATGTGCTATAAGTATCATCTTTCTCATCAATGCAATTTGAATGAGTGTAGTATGTTTTCCTCTAGCCTGTAGTCTCTCAAAAAAGATCTTAAAGTCTTCACTATATTTAATGGCAGACATTACTCCCATAAATAGAGTACCTCTGTATATCATAGTGGTCTTGACAAAAAAAGGCATTATAAAATCACTCTCTAAGCTCCTTTAAGCATCTTTAGATAAAATCAAATCATGAAACTAAAAGATATAAAATCGACTAACCCTTACTTGAGATTGCCAAAGTTGTGCTATGATATAGTAGAGCCTACACCATTGAAAAAGCCTTTTTTGATACATTTCAATAAGCAGTTGGCCATATCATTAGGGGTAGATGTGGAGGAGCTAGAGAGTGATGATTTTTTGGCACTTGTCAATGGAGAATTGAAACTAAATGGTAGTGAGACATTTGCCATGTGTTATGCTGGGCATCAGTTTGGATTTTTCGTAGATAGATTGGGTGATGGCAGAGCTATCAATATAGGCACGATAAGAGATCAACACCTACAGCTCAAAGGTGCAGGTGTCACGCTATACTCTCGTGGCGGTGACGGCAGAGCAGTACTCAGATCGTCTATCCGCGAATACCTCATGAGCGAAGCTATGCATGGATTGGGCATAGAGACTACTAGGGCATTGGCTATCATAGGCTCTGAGCATAGAGTATACCGCGAAGAGTGGGAGAGTGGAGCTATAGTACTGAGAGTGTCTCCATCATGGATAAGATTTGGCACCATAGAGTACTTTTCGCATCACAAAAAATATAGGGAGCTTGAAGCCTTGGTCGATTATGCCATAGCAGAGAGCTATCCACATCTCATAAATAGTGAAGATAAATATTTTAAGTTTTTTTCAGAAGTCTTAGAGAGAACTGCTATGCTCATAGCCAAGTGGCAATCAGTAGGCTTCAATCATGGCGTGATGAATACAGACAATATATCCATAGTTGGACTTACTATAGATTATGGTCCATACGCATTTTTGGATGATTATGACTTTTATAATATATGCAACCACACAGATCAAAACGGTAGATATAGCTTTGGCAACCAACCGATAGTAGGCAAATGGAATCTAAAAGCACTTATGAATGCTCTATCTCCACTTGCACGGATAGAAAAAATGAAACAAAAACTAAACGAGTATGATTTGATATATCGAGACTATTATATATCTATCATGTCTCAAAAGTTAGGATTTGATACTCAAAGAGATGACGATGGAGAGTTGATAAGAGAACTTCTCGGAGTGATGCAAAAACTTAGTATCGACTACACACTCTTTTTTCGTACCATCAGTAGATACGGAGGAGATAGGGGTGATATACTCCGATTGTGTAGCTACCATAGTCCTATGAATGAGTGGCTAGATAGCTACGACGACAGAGTCAAAAATATAGATGTATCACAGAGGATAGATAGTATGCTTAGTGTAAATCCGAAGTATGTATTGAAAAATTATATGATAGATGAAGCTATAGCCTCGGCAAAGAGTGGCGACTTCTCTCTAGTAGATGCACTATTTGAGATAGCCAAAACTCCATACGATGAACATGCAGAATATGAGAGATGGTCGAAAGCCACCGTAGACAAATATAAAAATCTGATGCTTAGCTGCTCATCATGAAATTTGGTGGATTCGAATCACAAAAGAATACCTTTGAGATACATTCTCACAAAATCGACACTATGCAAATCAGAGATATATACGCTATAATACCTAAAAAGGAGTCAGTATGTGCATGATGATAAAAGAGAAATACATAGACCCATTTACAGACTTTGGCTTTAAATGGATATTTGGGACAGAAGAGAATAAAGAGTTACTCATAAGCTTTTTAAATGATGTCTTAGAGTTAGAGCATATGATAGTAGAAGTCGAGTATAGAAACCTAGAGAAGCTAGGATTGAAGATCAGTGACAGAAGGGCTGTATTTGATATCTACTGTACCGATAGCAACAAAGACCAATTTATAGTAGAACTCCAAAGAAGTAAACAGAAGTATTTCAAGGATAGAAGTATCTACTATACATCATTTCCTATCCAAGCCCAAAGCAAAAGAGGAGATTGGGATTATTGTCTTAGAAAGACCTATTTTATTGCTATTTTAGAGTTCATGATGGATGAAAATAAAGACAACCATAATTATATCACAAAAGTACAACTTTGTGATATAGATACCAAGGAGGTATTTTACAAGAAACTAACCTATATTTACTTAGAGATGCCCAAGTTCAAAAAAAGTCAAAAAGAGTTGGCAACACATCTTGACTATTGGCTCTATACACTCAATAATATGAACAATCTCATTCAAATCCCACCAATACTCAAAGAGGATAAGCTAATAACTCAAGCCTTTGATGTAGCAGAGTTCTTGGCTCTTAGTGAAGAGAAACAATTTGCCTACCAACACGACCTCAAAACAAGACTAGACTACAAGAATGTAATGGACTATGCTAAAGAGATGGCGATGAAAGAGGGTATGAAAGAGGGTATGAAAGAGGGTATAAAAGAGGGCATGAAAGAGGGCATGAAAAAAGGACAAGAAGAGGGCAGACAAGAAGGTAAAAAAGAGGGAGAGTATAGTAAGGCTTTAGAGATAGCTAAGAGTCTTAAAAAAGAAGATGTAGATGTCGATACTATCGTTACTGTTACAAGATTGAGCATTGAGGAGATAGATAAAGCTTGATCAGCTAAAAAGTATTAGTTCAGGTTGCATTATCTCTGATTGGTTGTGCAAAACTATTGTATGGTAGTTGACGCAGTGTATAGAAAAGTCGATCTTAAATTATATTGCAATATGTCATAAAAGCAGACTCTAAAGCGATATTATGATAATCTACTATCAAACAATAAGCAGGATAGACTATGTCAGATGAGAAGTTAAAAAATATCAAGAGTGCAGGCTTCATACTCAAACCCGAAGCACCTGAGATAAAAGAGCTGTACCATACTATCAAAGCACAATTTGAATCTAGAGGCATATCTGTGTCGCTCTCTGAAAAATCGGCTAGAATGATAGGCGAAGAGGGATTGCCATTTCGCAATATATGCAAAGAGTCCGATTTTTTAGTATCTCTAGGTGGTGATGGTACACTACTCTCTCTTGTGAGAAGAAGTTATGGATACAATAAACCTGTATTGGGTATAAATGCAGGAAATTTAGGATTTTTGGCAGATATCAAGATAAATGAGGTGGATAGTTTTTTGGATTCCCTCTTGGTGGGAGAGTATCGCATAGATGATAGGATGATGATAGAGGGCTACATAGAGAGAGCAAACAATAAAAAAAGTTTCTATGCATTCAATGATGTGGTGATAACTCGCCCTACTATCTCCAAGATGGCACTCATAGATGCCTCTATAGATGGGGAACACTTCAATAGATATAGTGGTGATGGACTGATCATAGCTACCCCTACAGGCTCTACAGCATACTCTATGGCTGCTGGTGGACCCATCATATATCCACTCACCAAGGCACTCATCATGACACCTATATGTGCCCACTCATTGACGCAAAGACCATTAGTGGTGCCTGCTGATTTTACGATAGAACTTCACTCACCAAATGGAAAGGTGATAGCCATGATAGATGGACAAGATGATTATGATATGTTTGTAGGAGATCAGCTAGTGATCAAAGGTGCAAAGATAGGTGCGAAGCTACTACATCGAGTAGAGAGAAACTACTTCGCTGTCCTGAGAGACAAGCTATCATGGGGTGAGACAAATTGAGCATAGATAGACTGTATATAAAAGAGCTTTTGACCTTTAGAGAGGCTGAGCTAGAGTTTGAGAGTGGACTTGTGGTGCTGACTGGTCCTAGCGGAGCTGGTAAATCTGTATTGATGCAGAGTGTGTTGGCTAGTTTTGGGTACGGTGGATGCGATGCAAAGGTATCGGAGATCATGCTGAAGAGACCTGAGAAGTTATCTACACAATCATATGAACTAGATGATGAGTTGATCATCAGAAGTTTGAAAAAAGATAGGGTACGACTCTATATAAATGGACAAAATATATCAAAGAGAGGACTCAAGGAGCTGTTTGCACCTACTATTAAATACCTGAGTGTTAGAGACAAGAGCGGTTTTGAGAGTAGTAGCCTTATAGAACTCATAGACAACTCCATCAAATCTCACAACGCTACATTTAAAAAATTGCTAAAAGAGTATCACAAAAGGTACAGAAACTATCTCAGCAAGGTAGGCGAACTTAAGAAGATCAGAGAAGACGAGAGAAAGCTATCAGAGCTTATAGAATTCACCACCTACGAGATAGAGAAGATCAAATCCATAGAACCAAAAGAGGGTGAAGATGAGGAGCTGATCGTCATCAAGCAGCAACTATCAAAGATAGATAAGATCAATGATGCCTTAATGCGTGCAAATGATATATTTACCTTTGAGGAGTCGGCATATGATGTATTTAGACTTTTAGGTAGGGACAGTGGCTACTTTAGTGATGCTATGAATCAACTGAGGTCAGATTTTGATGAGACTGAGACTCTAGCTGACGAGCTAGCAGACATAGATGTAGAGGAGGTACTAGATAGACTAGAGAAGATCTCTGGACTCAAAAATAGATACGGATCCATATCCGAATCACTAGAGTATCTCAAACTCAAAGAGAGTGAGCTAGCAGGCTATAAAAATATAGAACACGACAAGAGTATATTGGAATCATTTATATCCATAGAGTATAGTGAGTTGATGATATTGGCTCAAAAGATATCGCAAACTCGGAGGAGAGAGGCGAAAAAGATAGAAGATAGATTAGCTACATATCTATCTGACCTTAAGCTAGAGGGCGTTAAATTTAAATTTGATGAGATGACACTATCCGAATATGGCATAGATGATTTAAATATGCTACTAGGCAACTCCACTACAGCTACACTCAGTGGTGGTGAGTTCAATAGAGTTAGACTAGCTCTGCTCGTAGTAGCTATGGATAGCATGAGTGAAAATGGTGGTGTGATAATCCTAGATGAGATAGATGCCAATGTGAGTGGAGATGAGTCTATAGCGATAGCAGATATGATATCCAAACTCTCATCCGCATATCAGATATTTGCGATATCTCACCAAGCACATCTATCCGCCAAAGCCGACCAGCATATATTGGTAAACAAGGTCAAGGGCATCAGCTATGCGAAGGTCTTAAATGAAGATGAGAGAGTATCGGAGATATCTCGCATTATAGCTGGAGAAAATTCAGATGAAGAGGCGATAGCCTTCGCTAAAAAATTGAGAAGCTAGGAGTTTGTATGATAGTAGATACCCATTGCCATTTGGATGACCCAAGATACAGTGATGACATAGAAGAGGTGATAGATAGAGCATTCTCACAAGGTGTAGAGAGGTTCATCATACCTGGAGCAGATCCCAGAACACTGCCTAGAGCTATAGAGTTATCGGAGAGGTATGAGAGTATATACTTTGCAGTAGGCGTACACCCATATGATGCCAAAAATTACAGCAGAGATGAGTTAAAGCCATTTGTGGCTCATGAAAAGTGTGTAGCCATAGGTGAGTGTGGCTTGGACTACTATAGACTACCTGATGGTGAAAATGATATCATAGAGGAAAAGAGACTGCAAAAAGAGGTCTTTGTAGACCAGATAGAGTGGGCTAAGGAGTTAGATAAACCCCTCATAGTACATATCCGTGAATCTAGTCTAGACTCTATGGAACTTTTGAAGCTACATGCAGGAGAGAGAGGTGGAGTATTACACTGCTACAATGCCAACGAAGAGTTACTAGAGCTATCAGATATAAACTTTTACTATGGTATAGGTGGGGTCATCACATTCAAAAATGCAAAAAAATTGGTCAATGTCTACCCTAAGATACCTATGGATAAACTACTTATAGAGACCGATGCTCCATACCTCACACCTCATCCGTACAGAGGCGAGAGGAATGAGCCACTCTACACTACATATGTCTTAGAGAAGATGGCCAGATTGAGTGAAGTCTCCAGAGCTGAACTAGAGAGTATAGCCAGAGGGAACTCCCATAGGCTTTTTGGTGTATAGAGTTTGAAAATCTCTTTTGTGTGGTAGTAAATCTTATTTGCTACCTAGGTCAGTATATAAATTATTCTCTTCAAACTCTATTCGTTTGGCTAATACCCCAACTATATCATTGAATGATTTAAAAAATTGATCATCAAGCACAGCATCATCTCTAGTATATTTGGTCAAAAATTTCATAAGTGCTACTTTGGTACTCTTGAATGTGACTACAAACTCTTCGATAAGTTGCCCTGTATCATCATGTAGGTTTTTGTGATCTTTTTGAAGCCTATAAAACTCTATATCTTCATTCATTATATGGTCTACTGCTAGCTCATTCAACTCTTTGAGATATTTTTTTGTACCGTCTAAATTGTTTTTTTGATATTCTGCTATCACCTTATGTGCCAAGGCTACTATCTGTTCATGCTCCTTCTTCCACTTTTTGACAAGCTTTTGGCTCTTGGAAGAGAAAAGTGAGAAAAACATATTTATCCTTTTTTTAGCTGATTATATCATGAGTATTTATAAAATAACTAAAACGCAATAATGATGTGTTGTTTCCATTCGTTTAAATAAGGTTTTTTAATATATAATATACGATTAAGTAAACAATCAGAAGGAGATTGCAGTGACCCAAGAGTATGTAGATTATAGAGATGTTGACCAAGAACAGCTTCAAAAAGATATAGATGAGATCAAAACAACAATAGGTTCAGTAACAGAAGAGGATTATCAACATTTGAGAAAGCTAGAGAGATGGGGCAGAGGTGCTACTCTCTCTGGATTTTTTATCATAGCTATTATTACTATATTGACTACTACCCAATATGCACTACCTGTATATCTATTTTGGATTGTGGGCATCATAGGTGCAATGCTGATGGGTATTGGCAATGTAGGTAGATGGGCAAATGTAGCACATCCTATACTGCACGGAGCATATGACAAAGTACCAAATATACCTGATAGATATACCAAAAATGGCTTCGCTAGTGGATCTAGGAGATGGATGGATTGGATGGATTGGATCAAACCTGATGCTTGGGCTTTTGAACACAATATCATGCATCACTATCATCTAGGAGAAGATGATGATCCCGACAATGTAGAGAAGAATTTGAAGTGGCTACACAATATGAAGATTCCAATGTTTGCCAAATATAGCATAGTTTATGGTTTTGCTATTTTATGGAAGCTGACTTATTATGCCCCAAATACTTTGAGGATATTGGAAAACAAGGAGAGAAGAACCAAAAAACTACCAGAGACCAAGAGTTTTGAAATTTCTCCATTTACCAAAAATGGTCTTACACTGTGGAAAGATTATATACTCCCATATGGTATATTTCAATTTGTCTTCTTGCCACTACTCTTTTTTCCACTTGGCTGGAGTGCCGTTATGAATGTCTTTATACTGTTATTGATAGCTGAAATAGTAGCAAATCTTCACTCATTTTTAGTGATAGTACCAAACCATTCAGCCGAAGATATTTACCAATTTTCAACACCTCACAAGACACAGGGCGAATACTACCTCAGGCAGATAATGGGTAGCGTCAACTACAACACAGGTACAGATCTCATAGATTTTTCACATGGATTCCTCAACTATCAGATAGAGCATCATCTCTTTCCAAATATGCCACATAGCTTCTATCAAAAGATGCAACCAATAGTAAAAGATATATGCAAAAAACATAATTTAGAATATAGACAAGAATCAGTATTTAAAAGGATAAATATGAGTGTAGACTTGATGGTAGGCAAAACAAAAGTACTTCGTATAGATGGGATATAATATGAGAAATTATATAGAGTTACCAAACAATTGTAAATCGCTAATGTGTAAGTATCTCACACCTGAGATATATAGTGAACTAAAAGATAAGCAAACTGCTTATGGCTTCACACTAGATAGAGCTATAAAATCTGGCATATTAAATCCAGACAGCTCCATAGGGGCATATGCAGGAGATGAGGAGTCGTATAGACTATTCTCGTCACTATTTGATCCTGTCATAGATGAGTATCATGGATTTGGAAAAGATGATAAGCATATAAGCGATTTAGATATAGAGCATTTGTGCATAGAGCATCCAGATCCTGAAGATAAGTTTATCCTCTCTACTAGGATAAGAGTAGGTCGAAACTTGACCAATATGCCACTAGGCTCTGCCATCACAAAAGAACAGAGAGATAGCGTAGAATCACAAGTAATAGAGGCATTATCGCTACTAGATGGCGAATTGGAGGGTGACTATTATCCGCTACTCAATATGCCTAAAGAGACTCAAGATAGACTCATATCAGATCATTTCCTCTTCAAGGAGGGAGATAGATTTCTGGATGCTGCAGGACTCAATAGAGATTGGCCATCAGGTAGAGGTATCTATCACAATAGAGATAAGAGTTTCCTAGTCTGGGTCAATGAGGAGGATCAACTCCGTATCATATCTATGCAAAAAGGTGGCAATATAGCAGAGGTATTTGGTCGATTGGCGACTGCTATCAAGAGTATAGAGAAGAGACTATCTTTTTCATACAATGACCATCTAGGCTATATCACTAGTTGCCCAACAAATCTAGGTACTGCCATGAGAGCTAGTGTCCATATATCTCTACCAAATTTATCGAGAGATATGGATATGTTCCAATCCATCACAGATGCACATCACCTTCAGATCAGAGGTATAGATGGAGAACATTCCGACAGTCAAGGCAGTGTATACGATATCAGCAACCGCAGGCGATTAGGAGTCACGGAGATAGATGCTGTATTGGATATGTATAATGGTGTATTGTCTCTTATCAAGGCGGAGAAGAGTATGACTCTATAGTAACAAAATGGCTTCTACTAGAGTTCTTGAAGAACTCATCGGAAACGATTGTTTTAGCCTCCTCGAATGTTGGAGTTAAGTAACACTTCTGAGTTCTGAAAGACCTCTACTAAAAAACCTACCAAAACAAAAGGACGAAGATGACAACAACAGTGAAATTTATAGCCATACTTATAGTAGTGATATCGCTCAATATATATCTGATGACAAATAGAAACATCGATCAAGAAGTATCTACCACTATCGTAAAAAATGAGAAGATCGTTGATGAGGTAAATAATGCCAATAGCAAAACAACAACTCCTACTCTTAAAGAAAAGCGAGAAAACCATCCAAAAGAACAAGAGTTTTTGCAAGAAAAAAAGAATGTACGCAACAATTGTGATCAATTGATAGAAAAAAAGCTATCCACAGGAAATTTATTAACCATATGTTATGATTATAAGTATAATGCAGCTAAGTATGTCAGCTATACTTTGGATGGCAATTTAGTCAACAAGCTAAATATCAAGAAGAAACCTAGATTTCATGTTGATCCAAAAATCCCACAAAGCCATCAAATTTCAAGCAATGATTATAAGCATAGTGGCTACAGCAGAGGACATTTGGCTTCTGATGGCTCGTTTGATTACGACGAGGGAGATCTAAAAATGGTCTACTCTATGGCAAATGTCATCCCCCAAGATATTAAAATAAACAACGAATTTTGGACGCAGATAGAAGACCATGCTAGAAAAATGGCTGTCAAGTTTGACAAAGTTACGGTGACTAATGTGATTGTGTTTGGTACAAATCCCACCTATATAGGTAATCATCACAAAATAGCCGTTCCTACAGGATTTACTAAAAAAATATCAAACAAAAGCAAGGGCTATGAAGAGTGTTTCTATTATGACAATTATGTGACACCCAAAACAAGTCAAAATATAAAGCAACATAAAATTTCATGCTCTACTATGTAGCTCTACTTTAGTGTTCTCTATTCTCCATCAATATCAATAAAATTTGGTACTCACTCTCTAATGTCATCAACTCATCTTTTCGATTATAGAACATTATGTAGCCTTTCATTATATTTTGCTACATAACTATAGGATACTTCAGCTTATTGTAAGGACTAAAACAAAAACAACTGCCATAAACTAAATATTATGATATATGATTATGATGGTCTTGACTTTTGGGGTAGAATATTTGTTATCCTTCGTCCACATACTCTATCTCTTCACCCAAACCCTCTTGCCATCAAACACCACTCCAAAGCTCAATACATTCTCATATCCTCGCTTTTTGACACTCGATACATATTCCCTATCGGCTATCTGTGCTACAGCACTCTCTAAGGCTTTCTCTTTTGTCTCCTCTTCAAACTCATCAATGGTCTTTAACTCTATGACTAATGCTAGTTTTTGTTTATCAGTTTTGTGCAAAACCATAATATCTACTCTACCATACCCTGCCTCTTGATTGGATATCACCTCATATTCACTTAGATTGATAAGCAATCCTAAGAAAAATGCGTGATATACGCTCTCTATGCTTTTGGCAGTATCATAAAAAGAGAGTGTATCTCGTACAAACTCACTAAATATCTTCTCAAATAGCTTTAGGTCTCCATCAGTTAGAGATTTGAGTAGTACTCGTAGTCGTGGATTGGAAAACTTATCACTAATCCAATTGGATATGATATGCTCAAAGATATATTGGCACTCTATATTTACGATATTTAATCTACAGTAGTGTTTGCCATTTCTAAAGACTTTATCTTGACACTTTAGATAACCACTAAAAAATAGAAATGAGTATAACATCTCTTCATTGAAGTTAAAATCTCTATCTTTGAATGTGATATTGGGATTTATCACTTTCTCTACACTCTCTCCTTTGAGAAGATATTGCAAATCTTCTCTAAAGCCATCAGAGTTCTCTACTAGAACGCGTATAATATCATTAGATGATGTATTTGCCCAATATACATCAAATCTTCTTCTATTTGTATAGTTGAGTAGTGACCAAGGGTTAAATATGGTAGTGCCTCCTATATTGTAGCCATCATACCACTTATTTACCTCTTTAAAAGTCTTATCTAACTCATAATCCTCTAGCATCTTTTTGACTTCATCTGTAGTAAATCCAAACTTATCACTAAACTCTCTATCAAGCAGAGTATAGACCTCTATATTATTCAAGTCACTAAATATAGACTCTTTGGATATTCTCAAAATTCCTGTGAGTACGGCCTTTTGTAGATATGTGTCATTGTCTTTTAGTACTGCACCCATAAAGGTTTTGAAAAATCCTACTATATCTTCATAATAGCCTTTTATAAATCCTGTCTGGATAGGTGTATCGTATTCATCTATGAGGATTATGCACTTTTGATTATATGCTAGAGTGAGGAGTTTGGAGAGGAGCTTGATGGAGTTTTCATAATCAACTAATAAAGCACTACTTGATACTATTCTTTGATAGTGAGCAATATCTTTTTTATTCATTTTGTCCAATATCGCATCAATCTGTTTTTCATATCTTCCAAATTCATCATCAATAAGATATTTTATCTTCTCTAAACTAGCTTCAAAACTACTCCCTTTTACATCTTTAAAGGTCAAATAAATTATAGGATATTTACCATGCTCACTCATAATTCTCTCATCAGCAGAGATAGACAAGCCATCAAATAGCTCTCTACTATTCTCTTCTACATCAAAAAAATATCTAAGCATACTAAGATTGAGAGTCTTACCAAATCTTCTAGGACGAGGGAGTAGGATTATATCTGCACTACTATCTATTATCTCTTTGATAAAAGCACTCTTATCTACATAATAAAAACCATCTTCTATGATAGATTTAAAGTCACTTTTGCCTATGGGTAGTTTTTTCATTATCGTAGACTCCTTTTGATTATTATAGCATAAATTAGCAACCTTATAAGTGATGTTTGGCTCTCCCTTTGAATGAGGCTAATACCATTGTCTCCGATTAGTTTTGAAAGTAGTAAACGAAGAGATTTGATACACACTACTTCACTTGTGCCTAAACCCTCAAAAACCGACTCCCAATCTCCCTAGCCTCTTCTTTATTGTGTGTGACATAAAGCAGTGTAAACCCTAGCTTCTCTTGAAGTTTTATTATCTCTTTTCGTAAGAGAGCGTTTCTTTTGCTATCAAGGCTTGAGAGTGGTTCGTCCATTAGGAGTATCTTTGGTTGGGTGGCTAATGCTCTAGCTAAGGCTACTCTTTGGGCTTCTCCACCAGAGAGGGTATCTATATTACGCGTACTGTATCCCTGTAGACCGACAAGCTTTAGCATCTCTTGGCTTATCTGCTCTTGTTTTGCTTTGGATACTCCTTTGATACGATGGGAGTAGGTGATATTTTGTGCAACACTCATATGTGACCATAGGGCTAAATCTTGAAAGAGCATTGCTATTTTTCGTTGGTGAGGGGGTATGAGTATCTCTCTATCTTTAGTGGCGAGTTTTCCATCAATGGTTATCTCTCCACTATCTGGCACACTTAGCCCTGCTATGAGTCTAAGTAGTGTTGTTTTGCCTCGTCCTGATTCTGCTTCTATCACCAATCTCTCTTTGGCTTGAATGTGCAAGTTCAAGTCATCAAAGATTGTTTTGTTGTTGTATGTGAGTGTGAGTGATTTGATGTTTATCATCTTTTATTCCTTTCTCTTGCAAAATTAATCGGAGGGGGGCAACTATTATATCATATTTC
>WFMX01000216.1 GCA_015488875.1 Campylobacterota bacterium
CTACTGACCTTAGGTCTATTGCAAGCTGCTGACACAAATAGTACAAACCGTATGGAGACTATGCAGAGTTTGGAAAAAGCTGTAAGCACAATACAAAAAGGTCTTTTGTATAACGATCGTGCCATCATAGAGACTGGTGTCAATGAGGTCAAGAAGCATACGAAAGATATAAATGCTTTTGACATCAAAAATGATGAGAAGGTCAGCTTCGATGCAAAAAAGTATTCTGAGACAGAAGCCAAGGCTATCGCTGTACTTGCCGATGGTATATTGACAGGTTATGATAAAAAAAGTAAAAATAGAGTTCTAGATACTTACAGAAGATTGCAAAACAGATGTATGGTCTGCCACCAACTAGTAAGAAAGTGGTAATCACACATTAATTAAATACTCTATCCATCTCTTGTGTGGGTAGAGTAGAGAAGATTTTGTCATAACCACACTCATATATTACACTCTCTAACCCCACTTCTGATACAATAGCTATATTATCATGCTATAAAAAAGGAGATAGATATGTTCGGACTATTTGACAATAAAGATTTCAAAGAGGTTCAGATATTTTTCGGATCTACCAAAGAGACAAAACAAGAGTGTCGCAAGATCAAAAGTCCATATGACAAAAAAACTGTAAGCATCGTCCCAATATGTGACGAAGAAGACACTACAAGGGCTTTGAAGATAGCAGATGCTACTAAAAAGAGTGCGGCACAAGTGCCACTATCCAAAAGGATATCTTGGCTCGAAGATGTAGTACATACGCTCTCACAAGAGCGAGAAGCATTTGCCAAAGTACTCACAGATGAAGTCGCAAAGCCCATAGCCTTTTCACGGATAGAGGTAGATAGGTGTATAGAGACTATCAAGATCACCATCTCAGAGCTAGCCAATCTCCATGGAGAGACTATTCCTACAGATATCATGCCAAGTGGCAAAAAGACAATAGCTTTTTATCGTAGAGAGCCAGTAGGTGTAGTGGCGTGCATTACACCCTTCAATTTCCCTCTCAATCTAGTAGCACACAAGATAGCACCAGCACTAGGAGCAGGCAACTGCGTAGTACTCAAGCCTACACCAGAGGCACCACGAACAGCATACATGTTTGCTAAGGCATTCATAGAGTCAGAATATGCCACAAAAGATGCACTAAGCGTAGTATATGGGGATGCCGAAGTCGGCTCTGCACTAGTCAAGAGTCCTATACCTAGAGTAGTGAGCTTTACAGGCTCAGTACCTGTAGGCAAGATCATTACGACCCAAGCAGGTATCAAAAAGGTGAGCTTAGAGCTAGGTGGCAATGCTGCTACATACATAGATAGTAGTGCTGATCTAAAAAAAGCAGCCAATAGATGTGCGTTTGGTGCTTTCTACAATAGCGGTCAAGTCTGTATATCACTGCAGAGGATATATCTACACAGAGATATCTATGATGAATTTGCAGAGTTGATAGCCGTAGAGACCTCCAAGCTCAAAGTAGGTAGCCCTTATGATGACGATACATTCATGGGGCCTCTCATAGATGATGAGTCAAAGCAGAGAGCCAAAACTTGGATCGCTTCAGCCAAAAATGAGGGAGCTACTATAGTGGCAGGTGGAGAAGAGATAGATGATATATTTCCACCTACAGTCATGGGCAATGTGACAGATGATATGAAGATCATATGTGAAGAGGTCTTTGCCCCTATAGTTAGCTTAGTAGCAGTAGATAGCTACGAGGAGGCTATAGAGAAGATGAATAACTCTCCGTATGGATTACAGTTTAGTATATTTACCAACGATTTATCTCTCACTCAGAGCTTTATAGATGATGCTCAATGTGGTGGTGTGGTGATCAATGATATACCAACACTTAGGTTTGATGTACAACCATATGGCGGTAGCAAACTATCAGGTGTAGGTCGTGAGGGTCCTAAGTGGGCATTGGAAGAGTTCACAGAAGTCAAATCAATAGTGATATGTTGAGAGTAGTGATCAGGAGGTCATATGGAGTATATGTTTGAAGCAGGTTTTTTGGGTACTAAAGCCCCTATATTTATGGATATCGTTACGCTGATAGTAGGGCTTCTTCCTGCTTTGATATATATAGCTATCATCTTCGCAAAGCGTCAGCAGTACAAACTCCATATAGCCCTCCAGCTTTTTCTCTACTTTTTCTCTGTGATAGTAGTGAGCTATTTTGAATATGGTGTGCGTGTAGGTGGTGGGTTTGATAGCTATGCCAAGGCTAGTTCACTGCCACATGATTTTCTTTTTGGATTTCTACTTTTTCATATAGCTATATCTGTAGTCACTCTGATATGGTGGAGCATTACTATTATATTTGGACTCAGAGGGTTTTATAGAGATGACTTACCAGGCAAAAGATCAAAATCCCATAGAAGATTAGGTAGGCAGAGTGCAATAGGTATATTTTTTACATCCCTTACAGGTATATGGGTCTATCTGTTTTTGTTTGTATATTGACAACTCTTTGAGTTCATATCTTTTTGTGATAAAATACAGATTATAAAATAAAGGATAATTATGGCAGAGATAGGAGATAAGGTAGAGGATTTTTGTCTACCAAACCAAGATGAAGAGGAGATATGCTTTAGAGATATCAAGGGTCGTTGGATAGTTTTATATTTCTATCCAAAAGACAACACTCCAGGGTGTACTACAGAAGCATGTGATTTTACTGCATCTCTACCTGATTTTGATGGCTTGGGTGCTGTAGTGTTGGGTGTGAGTCCAGATAGCCCAAAAAAGCATAGAAATTTCATAGAGAAGAAAGAGTTGAAGATCACACTTCTTGCTGACGAAGAGAAAGAGTTATGTAAAGCACTAGGTATATGGCAACTCAAAAAATTTATGGGTAGAGAGTATATGGGTGTAGTGAGAAGTACATTTCTCATAGACCTAGATGGAGCTATAGTGGCAAAATGGTCAAAAGTGAGAGTCAAAGGGCATGTCGATGAGGTCAAAGCCAAACTAGAGGAGCTGAGAGGCTAAGGAAGCTCTGAGAGATAAAACCCATATCTTTTCTTGTTCTTTTGCTCCTAGTCGAATGCTCTAAGTCGTCACATAGAACTACTATGTTCCTCTTGGGAGCATATATCTCGAAACAAAATTACTTTGTCGAATGGGTATAATTATTCTCCTAAAGTTCCTAAGATTTGAATATAATACAAAACTTTCTTCGATAATCATGAAAAATATGCTAAAATATATAAAAG
>WFMX01000217.1 GCA_015488875.1 Campylobacterota bacterium
AATTATCAGTGTTTGACCAGTAAAGATCAACATTAAGGTGAGTTACTCAAGTGGCCAACGAGGGCAGACTGTAAATCTGCTGACTAAGTCTTCGAAGGTTCGAATCCTTCACTCACCACCATATGTTTTAGATCAAGATGCGGGCGTAGCTCAGTGGCTAGAGTTCCTGCCTTCCAAGCAGGCTGTCGAGAGTTCGAATCTCTTCGCCCGCTCCATAGATACTGGGAGCTGTGTGAATTATACTTAATCTTAAGATAAAAACTTCACATTGTAAAGCTTACCAAACATAAAATATAGAAATTGATAATTAATAAAACAATATGCCCAGATAGCTCAGAGGCAGAGCACTTCCTTGGTAAGGAAGAGGTCGGCGGTTCAATTCCGCTTCTGGGCTCCACTCATTTATATGGACAAAAGTGCTACAATCTAATTGTGGTAGTTCTGTCCATATCATAAGAGTATGGGTCCGCTGAATACTCAATGATAATACTCTAAAGAGATTTTGAGTAAAACCTGATATAATATCAGCCGTATTTAAATATTAAGCTAGGAGAACAAAATGGCTAAAGAAAAATTTGAACGAAACAAACCACATGTTAACATCGGTACTATCGGACATGTTGACCATGGTAAAACTACACTAACTGCAGCTATTACAGCAGTTCTTGCGACTAAAAACGACTCTGCATTTATGGATTATGATGCGATCGATAATGCACCTGAAGAGAGAGAAAGAGGTATCACTATCGCTACTTCACATGTGGAGTATGAGACTGAAAATCGTCACTATGCACATGTCGACTGTCCAGGTCACGCTGACTATGTCAAGAACATGATTACTGGTGCTGCTCACATGGATGGTGCTATCCTAGTCATCGCTTCTACTGATGGTCCTATGGCACAAACTAGAGAGCATATCCTTCTTTCACGCCAAGTCGGTGTACCATATATAGTCGTATTCTTGAACAAAGAAGATCAACTAGATGACGAAGATAGAGAAGAGATGCTAGAGCTTGTAGAGATGGAAGTAAGAGAACTTCTTTCTGAATATGAATTCCCAGGTGACGATACTCCAATCGTAGCTGGTTCTGCATACCAAGCACTAGAAGAGGCAAAAGCTGGAACTCTAGGTGAGTGGTCAGAGAAAATCCTTAAACTTATGGATGAAGTAGATGCATATATCCCTGAGCCAGAGAGAGAGACAGACAGAGACTTCTTGATGCCTATCGAAGATATCTTCTCTATCCAAGGTCGTGGTACTGTTGTCACTGGTAAAGTTGATAGAGGTACAGTATGTATCGGTGAGACTGTAGAGATCGTAGGTATCAAAGATACTCAGACTACTACAGTAACTGGTGTAGAGATGTTCCGTAAAGAGATGGATTGTGGTCAAGCTGGTGACAACTGTGGTGTTCTCATCCGTGGTATTGACAAAGAGGCAGTACAGAGAGGTATGGTTCTTTGTAAGCCAGGCTCAATCACTCCTCATACTAAGTTCGAAGCAGAAGTATATGTACTTACAAAAGAGGAAGGTGGTAGACATACTCCATTCTTCAACAACTATAGACCTCAATTCTATGTAAGAACTACTGATGTTACAGGTTCTGTACAGCTTCAAGAGGGTACAGAGATGGTCATGCCAGGCGACAATGTCAAGATTGATGTTGAGCTTATAGCTCCAGTTGCACTCGAAGAGGGTACAAGATTTGCTATCCGTGAGGGTGGTAGAACTGTTGGTGCTGGTGTTGTAAGTAAGGTAATCGCATAATCAAATTTGCTTAGGGCTTAGGCTCTAGCAAATATCAGCGACTATAAGGAAAATATATGAGAGAAAATATACATTTAGGATGTGAAAAGTGTACAAGACGCAACTATCACACAACTAAAAACAAGAAGACAACTACTGGCAAGCTTTCACTAAAGAAGTATTGCCGATGGTGTAAAGAACATACAATGCATAAAGAGATGAAGCTGTAAGCTTACTCTCGTTAGACATTTGCTATCCAAATCTATTGGGTAGCAACCTAAATAATATTTAGGCCAATAGCTCAGTTGGTAGAGCACTGGTCTCCAAAACCAGGTGCCGGGGGTTCGAGTCCCTCTTGGCCTGCCACAAATTAAGGTAAAAACAATGGGAAAACTTTCAACATTTATAGCACATGCTAAAGAAGAGCTTCATAAAGTTATATTTCCGACAAAAGTACAAGTAAGACAAGCATTTTTGGCAGTTATTCTTGTAGTAACTGTTATATCAATATTTTTAGCACTGATTGACCTCTTGATGTCGTCAATCATCTCAACTATATAGGGAAGATTATGGTCTATCAATGGTATGCGATACAGACATATGCAGGCAGTGAACAGTCAGTCAAAAGGGCTATAGATCAGCTTGCTATAGACTATGGTATCGAAGAAAAAATAGATAGAATTGTAGTCCCTACAGAAGAGGTGATAGAAGTAAAAAATGGAGAAAAGAAGATCACAGAGCGATCTCTCTATCCTGGATATGCTTTTGCTAGTATAGCACTAGACACTGACCTATGGCACAAGATACAGAGTCTACCTCGTGTATCTCGCTTCATTGGTGAGCAGAAGACTCCTACTGCACTCACAGAGGCAGATATCAAGGTGATACTTGACAAGATGGAGCAAAAAGGTGCACCTCGTCCAAAAGTAGATTTTGAAACTGGTGAGATGGTTCGTATAGTAGATGGATCATTTGCCAACTTCACTGGAATGGTCGAAGAGTATGATCTAGATCATGGGAAACTAAAACTAAATGTCTCTATCTTTGGTCGTAATACACCAGTCGAGATACTCTACACTCAAGTAGAGAAGATAATATAAACTTAAACACAAGGAAACAAAGATGGCAAAAAAGATCGCTGATAGATTTAAAATGATGATCCCTGCTGGTTCAGCAAATCCATCACCTCCTGTCGGTCCTGCATTGGGTCAAAGAGGTGTAAATATCATGGAGTTCTGTAAAGCATTCAATGAGAAGACAAGAGACAAGATGGGCTTTACGATACCTGTAGTAGTAACTGTCTATAGTGATAGAAGTTTTACTTTTGAGACTAAGCAACCACCTGCAAGCGACTTGATCATGAAAGCAGCTGGCATCAAAAAAGGTACTGACAATCCTGTCACTACAAAAGTTGGTAGCATTACAAAAGCTAAGCTAGATGAGATCATAGACCAAAAGATATCTGACCTCAATACAGATGACAAAGAGATGGCGGCTAAAATCATCGCAGGATCTTGTAGAAGTATGGGCGTAGAGATAGTAGACTAATCTTTAAAATACCACATAATAGATTTAAAAGAGTGTGGGAGCAAATAAGCGGAGAAAAAAATGGCAAAAAAGACAACTAAAAGAACAGCTCAGCTGTTGGAAAAGATAGATAACGAAAAAGCATATGGTGTGGACGAGGCGTTTGCAGTACTTGCAGAGCTTAAGTCAGCTAAATTTGACGAGACTGTAGAGATAGCACTCAACCTAAATGTAGATCCTAGACATGCTGATCAGATGATCAGAGGCTCTGTAGTACTACCAAATGGTACAGGCAAGAGTGTAAAAGTAGCAGTATTTGCAAAGGGTGCAAAGGTAGATGAGGCAAAAGCTGCTGGTGCAGACTTAGTAGGCTCTGATGAGCTTATAGAGATGATCCAAGCGGGTAACCTCGACTTCGATACAGTCATCTCTACACCTGATATGATGGGTGTACTTGGAAAAGTAGCTAGAATACTTGGACCAAAAGGTTTGATGCCAAACCCTAAGACAGGTACTGTGACTATGGATGTGACAAAAGCTATAGAAAATGCAAAGGGCGGTCAAGTTAACTTCAGAGTTGACAAAAAAGGTAACATACACGCAGGTATAGGAAAAGCTAGTTTTGATACAGATAAAATCAAAGAGAATTTCAATACATTTGTTGAGACTATCAACAAAGCAAAACCAGCATCGGCAAAAGGTAAATATATCACCAATGCCGCTATATCGCTCCTGTCTCTTATACAC
>WFMX01000218.1 GCA_015488875.1 Campylobacterota bacterium
GCTTTATAATTTCGCTCGTTTAGCAGCTCTATAGATATTACTCGTTCCGCAGATCCAGCCGTGGTATGCCTATGGGAGTAATAGTAACAAAACAAATCACCTATAACTAAAAAGATACTATACTAAAAAAGCTTATAGTAAAGAATCAACCTATTGAGAACAAGAGATCATATGCAAACAGAGAAGAGCTACCTAAATCTATAGTGACATAGTCACAAGCTTGGTGACAATAAAACCACCTATCACCAACCATACAAACATCGTACCAGCAGTGTAGATAGGGGCTAGTCCTAGTCCTTTGAACTTGGCAAATCTCGTACCCATACCTAGTGCGGTCATCGCCATAGTAAGTAGGAATGTATCTATCTCATTGATAGTAGATATAGCATTTTTGATCATCATAGCGATATCCTCAGGAGCAGTGAGAGTGTAGCCATGTATGAGAGAGTTGACTCCTGCCATACCTACGAAATATACAGCAAACCAAGGTATCACCAATTTGACAGCAGAGCCTGCACCGCCACTCTTTTTGGCACTATAACTTAGATATAGACCAAGTATGATAAGCATAGGTGCTATCATGATGACCCTAGTCATCTTGACTATCACGGCGGAGTTCGCCATATCTACGCTAGAGCCTGGGATGGATGCAGGTACTGCCACGACCTGTGCCACCTCGTGGATAGTACCACCCACATATATACCAAACTCTTGACCACTCATATGCATGAAGCCTGTAGCATTTTCTATAAAAAGCTTATAGAGTACAGGATACATAAACATAGATATAGTACCAAAGAGTACTACCATAGAGACTGCTACTGCCGCCTTATGCTCTTCTGCTTTGAGTACAGGCTCTGTAGCTAGTACCGCTGCCGCACCACATACAGATGCACCTGAAGCTGTAAGCATAGATGTGTCTCTATCCATCTTGAATACCTTTTGACCTAGCCAAGTACCTAGCACAAATGTGCTAGAGAGCATGATAAGTGAGACCAAGAAGCCCTCCATACCTACCTCAGCAATCTGCTGAAAGGTTATCCTAAATCCATAAAAGACTATCGCAAATCTCAATATCTTCTTGCCAGAAAACACTATACCGCTCTCCCAAGACTCTGGGAAGTGGTTGTGTAGTGTATTGGCATAGAATATACCTATGACGATACCTATCACCAATGGAGAGAGACTCAGTGCCTTTATGGGAGCCAAGCTTGCTATATATGTCGCAGATGCCGCGATAAGTGCTACAAATATAATGCCACTTATCGTACCTTTTCGTTTCTTTTGTGAAAAAGCCATGTAATTCCTTCAATATTTTTGATAATAATTAGATAAGTATACTATAATTCTGATATAATAACAAATCAATTAAATAGAATTATATAATCAAAATTATGGATAAATGAGAGTATTGGATATGAAGTTAACACTGCGTCAAATGGAGATATTTTTAAATGTTGTCAAATCTGGACACTTGACAAATGTTGCCAAAGAGATGAAGCTGAGTCAATCAGCAGTCTCGATGTCCATCAAAGAGTTGGAAAATATATTGGGTCGCCCTGTATTTGACAGGATAAACAAAAGGCTCATACTCAATGAAATAGGAAGAGCATTTCATAAAGAGATAGCCCCACTCTTTAAAAAATTATCAGACATAGAGTATGAATTCAAAAACTCTCTCAACAAGGGTACTATACGAGTAGGTGCGAGTACCACGATAGTAGACTATCTCATGCCTCCAATCATTTGCAAATACATGAATAGCTATACTGATGTAAAAATCTCTCTCAAAGAGGGCAATAGCAAAGATATATGCGAACTCATAAAAGAGGGTAGCATAGATATCGGCTTCATAGAGGGTACGATATCTGACCATGAGATAATCTCTGAGAGGATAGGTGTAGATGAACTGATAGTAGTAACTGCCGACAAATCCCTCTGTGATACATACTATATAGATAGTTTAGCAAACAGAAGATGGGTACTCAGAGAAGAGGGTAGCGGTACAAGAGAGGTATTTTTGGACTATATCAAAAAAAATGTAGATCCACTCAATATATTTCTGGAGTTAGGACATACAGAATCTATCAAAAGCATACTGATAAACCATAGCTGTCTCACTTGCATATCCAAGATAGCAGTACAAGACGAGCTTAGTGATGGACGACTGCAGAAGGTAAATATACACAACTTCGAGTGCAACCGTGACTTTTTGATGATATATCATAAAGATAAGTATCACAGTGGACTTTTTGAGAAATTTTCCTATTTTTCAAAAACGATGATGGCACAGATGCTCCATGCGAGATAAATGTTTAACTTTTGTCTCTTATCGCTGTTTTGCTCCCAATATAGTAGCTTAATGGTGATTTTTAATCTTCATCAAGTATAATCCTATCTATATTAATCTCTTTTAAGAAAAAGGATAGTTATGCGTATAGTTTTATCTACTCTACTTTTATCTATAGTTCCCCTAATGGCAGACTTCTACCCTAGTACTGTGCAGAGCAGTGTGGCAGGTATAAGTCAGAAAAATATCGTACTAAAACGACCTCTACCCGCAAAAGGTATGAGTGCGGTGATAATGCACCGCTATGGTAAAGATCTCAGGGCTATCACTAGCTATATGAGATATGATGGCTCCAATAAAGGTCAGCTAATCACCAATGAGCCTATAGACCATGGAGATCTCCCATCCGTCAAGCCAAAGGTGCGAGCAGGAGACAAAGTCATAGGTGGATACCTTTATAAAAACATCCTCCTCTTAGCACCTGATGCAAATACTTATGCAAAGATCATCAAATCAGCAGACAAAAACTGGATACACCCTGACATATTTGCTATGTTTCTATCCAAAGAGGGCGATCAAATACCTACACAAGAAAATTTGCAAAAATTTGCAAATGAGTATCAAATAGGATTAGTCTATATCGTGCAGAGAGGAAAAGCTCTCCTGTATGACCCTATCAGCAGAAGATATGTTTCGCAGAAAGCGTTGGGTGGGCTACCTGCAAAAGGTCAATTCCCATTCTATATGAGACTTGGCAAGATAGAGTCAGGGTGGTTCTCTAGGGAGAAAAAAGGGGATTACTATAGCAGTATAGGAAACCTAAAGTGATAGACTCTAAACATATAGAATTTCTCAAAGGTATAGTAGGAGCAGAAAACATCTATAGTGACAAGGCACATCTTATAGCCTATAGCTATGATGCCACACGCACTAGATATGAGCCTGATGCTGTACTATTCCCACGCCATGAGCAAGATATAAGCGATATACTCAAATACTGCAACAAGCACAAGATAGTCATCACCCCTAGAGGTGCAGGCTCTGGCTTCACTGGTGGGGCATTGCCTACAAATGGTGGTATATTGCTTGGTATGGAGAAGCATATGAACCAGATATTGGAGATAGATTTCCAAAATATGGTAGCAGTGGTTCAGCCAGGTGTCATCAATATGGATCTACAAAGAGCAGTAGAGGAGGTGGGACTATTTTATCCGCCAGATCCTGCTAGTGAAGAGTATTGTAGCGTCGGTGGTAATGTGAGCGAAAATGCAGGTGGCATGAGAGCTGCCAAATATGGCATCACAAAAGATTATGTGATGGCTCTAAGGGCAGTACGACCAAATGGCGATATCATCCGTGCAGGTAAGCGAACTATCAAAGATGTAGCAGGATACAATATCGCAGGTATCTTGATAGCGAGTGAGGGTACTCTAGCAGTCATCACCGAAATCACACTCAAGCTACTACCAAAACCCAAGTTTACCAAAGCCTATATGGGTATCTTCCCATCCGTAGAAGATGCCATGAACGCTGTATTTAAATCCCTCGCAGCAGGGGCAAATCCTGTGGCTATGGAGTTTTTAGATAGCTTAGTTGTACAAGCACTCAAAGAGAAGCTAGGCATAGAGCTACCAGAGAGTGCAGGGGCGTTACTCATAGGTGATGTAGATGGAAATGTATCTGATGAGGTGGAGTTCCAACTAGAGATACTAGATAAATCATTCAGAGAGAATGGAGCTGTGGAGTTCATCATAGCGGATGAGGGAGAGGATAGAGATAAGCTATGGTATGCTAGACGAAATGCTTCACCATCTATCACTATCTTTGGTAGCAAAAAGCTGAATGAAGATATATCTGTACCACGAAGCAAGCTACCCGAAGCACTGACTCGCATATATGAGATAGGTGATAGATATGGCTTCAAAGTACCATGTTTTGGACATGCAGGCGATGGCAATATACATGTCAATGTCATGGTCGATGGCTCCAGCCCACAAGAGCTAGAGGATGGACACAAGGCTATAGAGGAGATATTTGAGCTAGTGGTAGATATGGGTGGCACTCTCAGTGGAGAGCATGGCATAGGCACTAGCAAAGCACCATTTATGTCTATAGCATTTAACGATGAAGAGCTATCTCTATTTAGAGATATCAAACAAGCCTTTGACCCCAACAATATACTAAACCCTGGCAAGATGGGGCTACCTAACTAGATGAAGATTTTTGACGATGTACCTCAATTCATAAAGACCTTTTATGAGGGGCTTTTTGACGACAGGATAGGGTATTATGCCTCTAGCATGAGCTGGAGTACGCTCTTTGCCATCATTCCTATACTGGTCATATTGTTGTCTGTTTTTACTCACCTGCCTATATTTGATGATGTCTACAACGATATACATCATCTATTGTTTGCCAACCTAATGCCTACTCACTCTGCTGAGATTATGAAGTATATAGATGAGTTTGTAGTCAATTCGGCCAGCTTGGGTTTGGTCGGCGTAATATATGTACTCATAGCTACTGTTATGTTCTTCAAAGATTATGATTTTGTAGTCAACGATATATTTGAGACACCAAAACGCACAGCAGTAGAGGCATTTAAGACATATACTATGCTTGTCTTGATAGTGCCTGTTATGTTGGGGATATCGTTTTATCTATCATCCAAGATACAGTACTATCTAAACCAAAACGAGATTACAAGCTCTATACATCTCTACTACTTTTTACCATTTTTGATGATATGGGGTACATTTTATG